>NZ_JBEOXU010000035.1:0-52856 GCF_040296725.1 Streptomyces sp. NPDC002044 | reverse complement strand
GGGCCGTCGGGGGTCGGCGACCCGGCGGCGGACGCGCCCGGTCAGCCGTTGCGCGGCCCGGGGAAGGCCGGCGGGCGGGGTGCGCCCGCCGCGGCCTGGGACTCCTCGCGCAGGGGCTGCGGGGGCACCGAGCGGGCGGCCGGGACGGTCGGCAGCGGGCCCAGGGTGCGGGTGGTGGTCGTTGCCTCGGCCAGCGGCTCCGCCGCCTCGGCGGTCTGCGCCCGACGGGCGCCGTACCGGCGGTGCACGGCCTGCTTGGTGACGCCGAGCGCCGAACCGACCGCGTCCCACGAGAAGCCGAGCGAGCGGTCGAAGTCCACCGCGGCGGTGACCAGCGTCTCCACGCTGTCCCGGAGCTCCTGCGCGAGGCGGACGGTGGGCGCGGGCGCCCGCCCGTAGACGACGAAGCCCGTGGAGGGACCGGAGCGGCGCGGGCGGTACACATTGCCGAGCTGGGCGGTGAGCGTGCGCAGGGCATCCACCTGCCGGCGAACCCGCTCGATGTCCCGCACCAGCAGGTGCAGGCTGGCCCGGGCTTGGGCGTCGTGGGTGGCGTGGTCGGCCATGAAGAAGCCTCTCGAACCGGTGCTGAAGGGCGGATCGGGCCGCAGACACCGTTCACGACGCGGCCCGTTTTGGTCAATCTCCTTTGACCAACGCGTCACCCGGCGCCCAGGTCACGCTGTGGGGGCGTGTCGGCATATGCGAGAGGCGCGCGCGTGTGCGTACGCCCCCTCACGGCCACCGGTGGGCCGCGGGGGACCGGGCCCATAGACTGATGTGCTGCTGACAGCCGAGATAGCGAGGTAGGACCCCAGTGAAGCTCGTCTTCGCAGGCACCCCCGAGGTCGCCGTGCCCGCCCTGGACGCCCTCATCGCCTCCGGGAGGCACGAGGTCGCCGCCGTCGTCACCCGGCCCGACGCACCGGCCGGCCGCGGCCGGCGCCTCGTCGCCAGCCCGGTCGCGGAACGCGCCGAGGAGGCGGGCATCGAGGTCCTCAAGCCCGTGCGGCCGCGCGACCCCGACTTCCAGGCCCGGCTGCGCGAGATCGCCCCCGACTGCTGCCCCGTCGTCGCCTACGGGGCGCTGATCCCCAAGAGCGCCCTCGACATCCCCCGCCTCGGCTGGGTCAACCTGCACTTCTCGCTGCTGCCGGCCTGGCGCGGAGCCGCCCCCGTCCAGCACTCGATCATGGCCGGTGACCAGGTCACCGGCGCCTCCACCTTCCAGATCGAGGAGGGGCTGGACTCCGGCCCCGTCTACGGGATCCTGACCGAGGAGATCCGCCCCACCGACACCAGCGGTGACCTGCTGACCCGGCTGGCGTTCGCCGGGTCCGGGCTGCTGGCCGCCACCATGGACGGCATCGAGGACGGCACCCTGCGCGCCGTCGCGCAGCCCCTGGACGGGCTCTCCCTCGCGCCCAAGATCACGGTGGAGGACGCCCGGATCGACTGGAGGGCCCCGGCGATGCGCGCCGACCGCGTGGTGCGCGGCTGCACGCCGGCCCCGGGCGCGTGGACCGTCTTCCGCGGGGAGCGGCTCAAGCTGATCTCGGTCGGGCTCGTGCCCGACCGGACCGACCTGGAGCCCGGCGTCCTGGCCCCGGCCAAGAACAACGTGTACGTCGGCACCGGATCGCACGCCGTGGAGTTGCTGTGGGTCCAGCCGCAGGGCAAGAAGCCCATGCGCGGCGCCGACTGGGCCCGCGGGGTGCGGATCGCCCCCGGGGAGCGGCTCGGCGGCGGCGACGTAGGCTGATCCGTGGACGCGCGGCCGCGGGCCCGGCCCGCACCCCGCGTCCCGCGCGCGTCCGCACCCCGCACGTCCGCACCCCTCGCCGTACCCGTAGCACTCGTACCTCCGGAGCACCTTTCACGTGAGCGAACAGCCCCGCAGTCGTCCCGCCGCCGCAGGCGCGGGAGGCAAGCCGGCCACGTCGGCCAAGCCGCACCGCAGGCCCAAGAAGGACCCCGTCCGGATGCTGGCCTTCCAGGTGCTCAGGGCGGTGGACGAGCGCGACGCGTACGCCAACCTCGTACTGCCCCCGCTGCTGCGCAAGGCCCGCCAGGACGAGAGCTTCCAGGCCCGGGACGCGGCACTGGCCACCGAGCTGGTCTACGGAACGCTGCGCCGGCAGGGCACCTACGACGCCGTCATCAAGGCGTGCATCGACCGGCCGCTGCGGGAGGTGGACCCCCCGGTCCTCGACGTGCTCTCGCTCGGCGCGCACCAGCTGCTGGGCACCCGCATCCCGACGCACGCAGCGGTCTCGGCGAGCGTGGAGCTGGCCCGGGTGGTGCTCGGCGACGGGCGCGCCAAGTTCGTGAACGCCGTGCTGCGCAAGATCTCCGCGCACGACATGGACGGCTGGCTGGAGCGGGTCGCCCCGCCGTACGAGGACGACGCCGAGGAGCACCTCGCCGTCTACCACTCGCACCCGCGCTGGGTCGTCAGCGCCCTGTGGGACTCCCTCGGCGGCGGCCGCGCCGGCATCGAGGACCTGCTGGAGGCCGACAACGAACGGCCCGAGGTGACGCTCGTCGCCCGGCCCGGACGGTCCACCGCGCAGGAGCTGCTGGAGGCGGTCGGCGAGGACTCGGCGCTGCCGGGCCGCTGGTCGCCGTACGCCGTCCGGATGGCCGAGGGCGGTGAGCCGGGCGCGCTGGAGGCGGTGCGCGACGGCCGGGCCGGAGTCCAGGACGAGGGCAGCCAGCTCGTGGCGATGGCCCTCGCGGCGGCGCCGGTCGAGGGCCGCGACGAGCGCTGGCTCGACGGCTGCGCGGGCCCCGGCGGCAAGGCGGCCCTGCTCGCGGCGCTGGCCGCGGGGCGGGGAGCGTTCCTGCTGGCCTCCGAGAAGCAGCCGCACCGGGCGCGCCTCGTGGAGAAGGCGCTGGCCGGCAACCCCGGCCCGTACCAGGTCATCACGGCGGACGGGACCCGTCCGCCGTGGCGGCCGGGCTCCTTCGACCGGGTCCTGATGGACGTCCCGTGCACGGGCCTGGGCGCGCTGCGGCGCCGCCCGGAGGCACGCTGGCGGCGCCGCCCGGAGGACCTGGAGGGCTTCGCGCCGCTCCAGCGCGGGCTGCTGCGGGAGGCCCTGTCGGCGGTCCGGGTGGGCGGGATCGTGGGCTACGCGACCTGCTCCCCGCACCTGGCGGAGACCCGGGTGGTCGTGGACGACGTACTCAAGGGCCGGGGCGCGAGCAACGAGCCGGTGGCCGCCGAACTGATCGACGCCCGTCCGTACATGGGGGGCGTACCGGCCCTCGGGGACGGACCGGACGTCCAGCTGTGGCCGCACCTGCACGGGACGGACGCGATGTACCTGGCACTGCTGCGGCGCACGGCGTAGCGAGCGCGGGACGGCCCGGCGAGGGGCACGGGCGGGCGCGAGATCCGGTCGGATGATCCACATGATCATTCGATCGGTGCCGCGGCCGTCCCGACTTCCGGGGTCATGGCCGGAACGAGCCGGGGGCATGGCACGCTTGGGGCATGGCCCCTCAGATCAATCCCAGCATCCTGTCCGCCGACTTCGCCCGCCTCGCCGAGGAGGCCAGGGCCGTCGAGGGCGCCGACTGGCTGCACGTCGACGTCATGGACAACCACTTCGTCCCGAACCTGACGCTCGGCGTGCCGATCGTCGAGTCGCTCAGCCGTGCCACGGACATCCCGCTGGACCTGCACCTGATGATCGAGGACCCGGACCGCTGGGCCCCGCAGTACGTCGAGGCGGGGGCCGGATCGGTCACCTTCCACGTCGAGGCCGCGGCCGCGCCCGTACGGCTGGCGCGGGAGATCCGGGCCAAGGGGGCGCGGGCCTCGATGGCGCTCAAGCCCGCGACGCCGATCGAGCCGTACGAGGACCTGCTCCCCGAACTCGACATGCTGCTGATCATGACGGTCGAGCCCGGCTTCGGCGGCCAGTCCTTCCTCGACATCATGCTGCCCAAGATCCGCCGGACCCGGGAGCTGATCGCCAAGCACGGCCTGGAGCTGTGGCTCCAGGTCGACGGAGGGGTTTCGGCCTCGACGATCGAACGCTGCGCCGAGGCCGGAGCCGACGTGTTCGTGGCGGGCAGCGCGGTCTACGGGGCGGCCGATCCGGCCGCCGCGGTGCGTACGCTGCGCGAGCAGGCGGGCGCGGCCATCGCCGCGGCGCCGTGGGCTTGTGACCACTGAGTCGAGCGTTGGGGGACAGCTCGGTGAACGGCAGCCGTCCAGGCTGATCAACGGCCGCCGGATCTGACAGGATGAACGGCGAGTCGAGAGTGTGAACACGAGAGTGTGAACAGCAGTGAGGAGAACGCGGTGTCTGCAATGTCGGCGGGACGGTCAGCCCTGCGGATGGGACCCGCGGAACTGGTGCAGGCGGCGGCCATGGCGCGCCGCTTCTACCTGGAGGGCAAGTCCAAGATCCAGATCGCCGAGGAGTTCGGCGTGAGCCGCTTCAAGGTGGCCCGGGTCCTGGAGACCGCCCTCGAACGGGACCTCGTACGCATCGAGATCCGGGTGCCGGCCGAGCTGGACGCGGAGCGCTCCGACGCGCTGCGCGCCCGGTACGGGCTGCGGCACGCGGTGGTCGTGGAGTCGCCGGCCGACGCGACCGAGGACGCGCCCGACCCGGAGAACCTGGGGGCGGTCGCCGCCGACCTGCTGGGCGAGCTGGTCAACGAGGGCGACGTACTGGGCCTGGCGTGGGGCCGGTCGACCATCCACATGGCGGCCTCCCTGCACCGGCTGCCCCCCTGCACCGTGGTGCAGCTGACGGGCGTGTACGACGCCGGCACCGCGGAACGCGGCTCGGTGGAGGCCGTGCGGCGGGCCGCCCAGGTCTCGGGCGGGGACGCCCACCCCATTTACGCGCCGATGCTGCTGCCCGACCCGGCGACCGCGGCGACACTGCGCGGCCAGACCGGGATCGCGCGCGCCTTCGAGTACTTCGACAAGGTGACCGTCGCGGCCGTCTCCATCGGCTCGTGGGAGCCGGGGATCTCGACCGTCCACGACATGCTCAGCGACGAGGAGCGGGCCCACTACGCCTCACTGGGCGTCGCGGCGGAGATGTCCGCACACCTCTTCGACGCCGAGGGCCGGCGCGTCGGACGCGACCTCGGCGAGCGGTGCATCACCGTCGAGGCGGACCGGCTGCGGCGGATCCCCGAGGTCGTGGCGATCGCGGGCGGGCTGCGGAAAGCCTCCGCGATCGGGGCGGTGCTGCGGTCGGGCCTGGTGACCAGCCTGGTCACGGACACGGCGGTCGCGGACTACCTGCTGACCGAGTCCCAGCCGGGCCTGCGTCCGGCGCTGGAACGCGCCGACCCGGACGATTAGGGCGACCGGCCCGGACGGCCGGCGGGAGCGGACCCGGACGACCGGCGGGAGTGGCCCGTCCGGCCGGTTGCGCGGCCGTGTCGCGGCCTTCCCCGGGGTGGATGGTGCCGGAATTGAGATCCGAACGGCGGACCGCGCGGCGGCCTGCTGGGCGCATACTGGTTCCAATGACAAAGTCTGCAGTACCTCGCCGCCATTTGCCGTCCAGCCCGTTCAAGGCCCCCGTGGAACCGCCGCTCCGGCAGTTCAGCGTCGGCGACCGGGTCACTCACGATGAGCACGGCCTCGGCCGTGTCGTCGGAATCGAGGAGGGGATCGCCGTTCTCGTCGACTTCGGGTCGGTCCAGAAACGAATCCTGAGTCCGTACACCAAGATGGCCGCGCTCTGAGGCCACCGGACGATTCGCGAGCGAATCGGATATTTGGCACGATCGGTGCATGATCTTCAGGAGCGTGCCCCGATCGTTGCTGCGTTTCCTCGGGGCCCTGTTCCTCTGCACCGCGCTGGTCGGTGCGGCGGGCTGCGGCGGGTCGAAACCCGCGCCTGCCGCCACCAGCGCCAGTCCTGGCGCGAGCGCCGGCACGAGTACCGCCTCCGGTGACGTGCCCGGTGGCGCGTCCAGTGCCGCCGCCCCCGGATGGGCGAAGGGGATGGCGACCGTACGCGCCGGTGCGCTGCCCCGGCAGGCCCGGGACGTGCTCGCGCTCATCGACGAGGGCGGGCCGTACCCCCACCGCCAGGACGGGACCGTCTTCGGGAACTTCGAGAAGGTCCTGCCCCGGCAGAAGCGCGGCTACTACCACGAGTTCACCGTGCGGACGCCGGGCGAGCGGGACCGCGGGGCGCGGCGGATCGTCACGGGTGAGGGCGGGGAGTTCTTCTACACGGACGACCACTACGAGACCTTCAAGGCGGTTCTCCGATGACCCTGGACCCGCGGCCGCTGGGCCCCGCACTGGCCGCCGCGCGGGAGGCGGGCTGGACGACCGTACGGCTCGACCTGGACGGCGTACGGACCAAGGCCGGGCTGATGCGGCGGGCCGGGGACGCGCTGGACGTGCCGGAGTGGTTCGGGGGGAACTGGGACGCGCTCGCGGACGCCCTGCGGGACCTGTCGTGGCTGCCGGACACGGCGGGGCGGCTGCTGGCGGTCACCTCCTGGCGGTCGTTCGCCGCGGCGCGGCCGGCCGACTGGGAGACGCTGTTGGAGGTCCTGGAGGAGGCGGCCTGCTTCTGGCGGGAGCGGCCCGAGGCGCAGGACGCGCCACCGCTGACGGTGCTGCTGGCCGAGCCGCCCGCCCCGCGGGACCGGGAGCGGCGCCGGAGCGGCTGAGGGCCGCCCGCTCACGGCCGTCCGGCCCGCCTCCCGTGCGCGGGGGGCATCGTGCCCGGGAGGGGCGGCCTTCGCGTCATTCGGGGGCGGGCTTCGCGGGGTCCGCCGCGCCGGACACGTCCGGGCCCTGGGCGCGGACCCGGTGGACCTCTTCCAGGGAGCCGCGCAGGTCCGCCAGCCAGGCGTCGGTGTTGCTCCCGACCAGGCGTACGCACCAGGCCAGGGCGTCCGCGCGGCTGCGGGCCACGCCGCCGGCGACGAGGGTGTCCAGGACCTGACGCTCGGACTGCCGCAGGCGGGTCATCACCGGGACGGCGAGGTGGGTGAACAGCGTGGTCTCCTCACCCGAACGGACGCCCCAGGCGACCTTGCGGCGGTACAGCTCCTCGGCTTCCCGGGCCACCTCGATCCGCTGCTCGCGGGTGCGCTCGCGGAACTCGCCGGCGGACTCGGCCGCCGGAAGGGTGCCGACGACCGTGATCTCCTCGCGGTCGGCCGTGACCGAGACGAGGGTCTCGTAGACGTCCGCGGGCAGGCGCTCGGCGAACCACGCGCGGAGCTGCTCGCTCTGTTCGGCTGTAATCATGTAATCAACATTGCATCCGATGTCCGCTTGATCGCAAGGGCATTCCGGGACGCCGTCGTCCGCCGTGGCCGAATTCAGGCCCGGCCCGCCGGAACCGGCGGTGGGACGCCGAAATCTGGGTAGCGTGTGCGGGGACGGTCCCAGGGGTGGAGATCCGCTTTCCCCGCGCGCGATCCGTCGCATTCGTACGGCGCAATGCGCGAGGAATGGCAAAGGGGAAAGGGGATCGCGGGCCGGACGCCGAAGGCGGGCCGGGAGGTCTCCGCCTTCGCTGGTACGGCGCCCGTATGCGCGGACCGCATTCGAGTCCGCTGACGTTCGTTTCGGTCACATGGCCAGGGGACCAAGCTGGTCGCGGGGGAGGCCCGGATGGTTCGCGCAGTCCTGCCGGAGGAATCCACGAAGGAGATCTCCGAATTGATCGACGTCCTGATCCCCCTGCTCTTCGAGTCCTTACCGCGGCGGGATCAGCGAAACTGGGCCCGCGCTTATCTGAACGGCCTCGTGCGGACCGCGGGCAGGAAAACGGTCCGCAACATCGCCGGGGCCGGGTCCGGGTCCGGAAGCGGCGTCGGGATCGGGGCCGGGGCCGGATCCGTGGAGCAGAGCCTCCAGCAGTTCATCAGCAAGTCGCCCTGGGACTGGACGCCCGTCCGGCGGGCCCTCGCCCGGCACCTCGAACAGACCACCGGGCCTCCGTCCGCCTGGGTGGTCCGGCCCATGGTCGTCGAGAAGGCCGGCGACCGGTCCGTGGGCGTCGGCCGGCAGTTCGTCCCGCAGCTCGGCCGCACCGCCAACTGCCAGCAGGCCGGCGGCATCTGGCTCGCCTCCGGCGGGGCCAGCTTCCCGGTCGAATGGGCCCTCACCCTCCCCGGGCCCTGGACCAGTGAACTCCCGCGCCGCCGGCAGGCCGGCATCCCCGACACCGCCCGCTCCCTCACCCCCGCCCAGGACGCCGTGCACGCCGTACAGCGGATGGCCGCGACCTGGCAGCTCCAGCGGCGCCCCGTGGTGATGGAGGTGGCCGGCGGGGACCTGCCGCAGAGCGCCGAGGCGTTCGCCCTCCAGGGCATCCCCTTCGTCTTCAAGGTCGACGGTTCCCTCCCCGTCTCCTCCGGCGCCGCCGGGCGGCACACGCCCGGGCCGCGCACCGTGCCCGCGCGGGAACTCCTCGACTCCCCGCGCTCCCGGCGCAGCGTCGTCGAGTGGACCCCGTACGGCCGGGCCGAGGGAGCCGTGACCCTGCTGGCCGCGGCGGCGGCCCCGGTCCTGGCGTCCCCCGGCGAGGACCGGGCCGCCCCCGTGCAGGCCACCCCGCTGCTGCTCTTCGGCGCCTGGACCGAAGCGGACCCGCTGCCGTCCGAGTTCTGGGTCACCAACATGGGCGACCTGCCCCTCGCCCGGCTGTTCCTGCTCGCCCGGCTCGCCGACCGGGTCTCCCTCGACTTCGCGCGGACCTGCGAACCCGCGGGCATACGGGACTTCGAGGGGCGCTCCTTCCGCGGCTGGCACCACCACGCGACCCTGGCGAGCGTGGCCCACGCGGCGACACTGCTGGGCGGGCGCGCCGGGGCGCCCGACGGCCGCCCCGCTCCCGTCCGGAGCCGCCGGGAGCCGCCGCCGGGACCAAGGACCCGTAGGAAAGGACCAGGCGGCCCGGAATGTCCTGGATGATCGGCCCGGGCGGCGCGAACCCCAGGACATGGGAGGATGAAGTACGTGCGTTTCCTCGGCTGCCCTGTCGAGGCACCTCCGATCGACTGGGATGTTCAGCACGTGCGTTTCCTCAATGACCTGAAGCCGCCGTACGACCTGACGTACGACGATGTGTTCATGGTGCCGAGCCGTTCCGCGGTCGGTTCCCGCCAGGGCGTCGACCTCTCCGCGCCCGACGGCACCGGCACCACCATTCCGCTGGTCGTGGCCAACATGACCGCCATCGCGGGCCGCCGCATGGCCGAGACCGTCGCCCGCCGCGGCGGCATCGTCGTCATCCCGCAGGACATCCCGATCGAGATCGTCACCGACGTCATCTCCTGGGTGAAGACCCGCCACCTCGTGCTCGACACCCCGATCACGCTGGCGCCGACCCAGACCGTCGCGGACGCGCTGTCCCTGCTGCCCAAGCGCGCCCACGGCGCCGGAGTCGTCGTCGACGACGAGGGCCGCCCGGTCGGCGTCGTCACCGACCACGACCTGACGGGCGTCGACCGCTTCACACAGCTCTCCGAGGTCATGTCGAAGGAGCTGCTGCTCATCGACGCCGACATCGACCCCCGCGAGGCCTTCAACAAGCTCGACGCCGGCCACCGCAAGCTGGCCCCGGCCGTCGACAAGGACGGCAGGCTCGTCGGCATCCTCACCCGCAAGGGCGCCCTGCGCGCGACCCTCTACACCCCCGCCACCGACGCCAACGGCAAGCTGCGCATCGCGGCCGCCGTCGGCATCAACGGCGACTTCGCGGCCAAGGCCAGGCAGCTCCTCGACGCGGGTGTCGACACGATCGTCATCGACACGGCCCACGGGCACCAGGAGTCGATGATCACCGCGATCAAGGCCGTCCGCGCCCTGGACCCGCAGGTCCCGATCGTGGCCGGCAACATCGTCGCCGCCGAGGGCGTCAAGGACCTCATCGAGGCCGGCGCCGACATCATCAAGGTCGGTGTGGGCCCCGGCGCCATGTGCACCACCCGCATGATGACCGGTGTGGGCCGCCCGCAGTTCTCCGCGGTGCTGGAATGCGCCGCCGAGGCCAGGAAGCACGGCAAGCACGTGTGGGCCGACGGCGGCGTCCGGCACCCGCGCGACGTGGCGATGGCGCTGGCCGCCGGCGCCTCGAACGTCATGATCGGCTCCTGGTTCGCCGGGACGTACGAGTCCCCGGGCGACCTCCAGCAGTCGGCCGACGGGCGCTTCTACAAGGAGTCCTTCGGCATGGCCTCGGCCCGCGCGGTCCGCAACCGCACCTCCGAGGAGTCCGCCTACGACCGCGCCCGCAAGGCGCTGTTCGAGGAGGGCATCTCCACCTCGCGCATGTTCCTCGACCCGGCCCGCCCGGGCGTCGAGGACCTGATCGACTCGATCATCGCGGGCGTCCGCTCCTCCTGCACCTACGCCGGTGCCGGCTCCCTCGCGGAGTTCGAGGAGAAGGCCGTGATCGGCATCCAGTCCGCCGCCGGCTACGCCGAGGGCAAGCCGCTGCACGCCAGCTGGAGCTAGTCTCCCGCCGCCTGCGGCGCACGCTTCCCCGTGGCCCCGGCCGTCCCGCGCGGACGGCCGGGGCCACGGGCGTCTCAGAAGCGGGCGGGTCCGCCGCCCGGCGGTGAACTGTGCACGCCCGCGCGGTACTTCGGGATCCGTACCGTCACCTTCATGCCGGCTCCGACCCCGGTCTCGACGACCAGCCCGTACGGGTCCCCGTACACCTGCCGGAGCCGCTCGTCGACGTTCGGCAGTCCGATCCCCGAGGACGAGCCGGCCCGCTCCCCGGCCAGGATCCGGCGCAGCAGGTCCGGTTCCATGCCCACCCCGTTGTCCTCCACCGTGATCACCGCCTCCGAGCCCGCGTCCCGCGCCGCGATGGTGATCCGGCACTCCGCGGTGGAGTCCTCCAGCCCGTGCTTGACGGCGTTCTCCACCAGGGGCTGGAGGCAGAGGAACGGCAGCGCCACCGGCAGGACCTCGGGCGCCACCTGCAGGGTCACCTTCAGCCGGTCCCCGAACCGGGCCCCCGCCAGTGCCAGATACTGCTCGATGGAGCGCAGCTCGTCGGCCAGCGCGGTGAACTCCCCGTGCCGGCGGAAGGAGTAGCGGGTGAAGTCGGCGAACTCCAGGAGCAGGTCCCGGGCCCGCTCCGGATCGGTCCGCACGAACGAGGCGATGGCCGCCAGGGAGTTGAAGATGAAGTGCGGGGAGATCTGCGCCCGCAGCGCCTTGATCTCCGCCTCCATCAGCCGCGTCCGCGACCGGTCCAGCTCCGAGAGCTCCAGCTGCACGGAGACCCACCGCGCGACCTCGGTCGCCGCCCGCACCAGCACCGCCGACTCCCGCGACCCGTACGCCACCAGCGCGCCCAGCGTCCCGTCCTCGCCGGTGAGGGGAGCCACCACCGCCCACTTCAGCGGGCAGTCCGGCCGCTCGCACTCCGTCCGCACGCTCTGGCCGCGCCCCGACTCCAGCATCTGCGCGACCCGGGCCATCACCCGCGGCTCGTGGTGGTCGCCGCCCGGCCCGTCCCAGGCCAGCACCGACTTCCGGTCGGTCAGGCACAGGGCCTCCGTGCCCAGCAGCGACCGCAGCCGGCGGGCCGCCTTGCGGGCCGCGTCCTCGGTCAGCCCGGCGCGCAGCGGGGGAGCCGCCAGGGAGGCCGTGTGCAGGGTGTGGAACGTGGCCCGCTCCACCGGCGTCCCCAGGTCCACCGCCGCCCGGCCGTCGTGCCGGGCGTGCAGCCGTCCCGCCGCCCAGCCCGCGCCCAGCAGCAGGGCCGCGGCCGCCCCCGCGAGGAGGGTGGGCACCGCTTCCGTCACCGGGTCCCCCCCACCCGGTCGCCGGCCACGTCCTCCGGCAGGTGCAGCCGGGCCAGGATGGCCGCCGTACCGCCCGGGACGCGCGCCCGGGTGCCCAGCGACACCAGCACCATCGTCAGGAACCCCAGCGGCACCGACCAGGCCGCCGGCCAGGCCAGCAGCGTGTGCGCCCAGCCCGACGGGGCCAGCCCCGCACGGGTCGTCAGCACCGCGCTCAGCGCCGCCCCGCCCCCGGTGACCAGCCCGGCCACCGCGCCGGGCGGGGTCAGCCCGCGCCACCAGATCCCCAGCACCAGCAGTGGGCAGAACGACGAGGCCGACACGGCGAACGCCAGCCCCACCGCGTCCGCCACCGGCACGTCCCGGGCCGCCATGCTCCCGGCCAGCGGCACCAGGACCGCCACGAGCACCGCCCAGCGGAAGCTGCGCACTCCGCGTTTCGGCAGCACGTCCTGGTGCAGCACCCCGGCCACCGCCATGGTCAGCCCCGAGGCCGTCGACAGGAACGCGGCGAAGGCGCCCCCGGCCAGCAGCGCCCCCAGCAGGTCGCCGAGCAGCCCGCCCAGCATCCGTTCCGGCAGGACCAGCACGGCCGCGTCCGCGTCGCCGGTCAGGGCCAGTTCGGGGGCGTAGATCCGGCCCAGCGCCCCGTACACCGGAGGCAGCAGGTAGAAGACGCCGACCAGCCCGAGCACGACCAGCGTGGTGCGGCGCGCGGCGCGCCCGTTGGGGCTGGTGTAGAAGCGCACCGCCACGTGCGGCAGCCCCATCGTGCCGAGGAACGTGGCGAGGATCAGCCCGTACGTCGCGTACAGCCGGTACCCCCACTCGTCCCCCGACAGCGGCTGAGACCAGCTGGACACGCCGAGCCCGGCCTCGGTCCGGGTGCCCGGGACGGGGGTCCCGGGGGTGAACTCCAGGCGCGCGTGCGCCCGTACGGAGTGCTCGCCGGCGGCGAGGACCAGCGGCGCCGCCTCGTGGTCCCGCCCGTCCACCTGGCCCGTGACCGTCAGCGCGAGCGGCGCGTCCAGCGACAGCCGTACGTCCTCGGCGACCGTGACGGCGGTGTGCCGGCCGAAGACGGCCGGGGCGTCGAAGGAGGCGCGCGGAGCGCCGTCCCCGGCCCAGGCGGCCACCAGGAAGAACGCCGGGACCAGCAGCGCGGTGAGCTTGAGCCAGTACTGGAAGGCCTGTACGAAGGTGATGCTGCGCATCCCGCCCGCGGCGACGGCGGCGCCGACCACGACGGCGACGACCACCCCGCCGACCCAGTGCGGCGCACCGGTCAGGATCTCCAGGGTCAGCCCGGCGCCCTGGAGCTGCGGCAGCAGGTACAGCCAGCCGACCCCGACCACGAACAGCACCGCGATCCCGCGCACGGCCTGCGACTCCAGCCGGGCCTCGGCGAAGTCCGGCAGCGTGTACGCGCCCGAGCGGCGCAGCGGGGCCGCGACGAGCACGAGGAGCACCAGGTACCCGGCCGTGTAGCCCACCGGGTACCAGAGCATCTCGGGGCCCTGGAGCAGGACCAGCCCGGCCACCCCGAGGAAGGAGGCGGCGGAGAGGTACTCCCCGCTGATGGCGGCCGCGTTGAGACGGGGCCCCACGGTGCGGGAGGCGACGTAGAAGTCGGAGGTGGTGCGCGATATCCGCAGGCCCAGCGCGCCGACCAGGACGGTGACGAGGACGACGACGGCGACCGCGGTCAGCGCGTACGTCTGGTTCACCGGTCGGTCCTTCGGCTGGAGGAGGGTGACCGGAGTCTACGCACGGCGCCGGAGCGGGCGACAGGCGTGTACCGGCCCGCGCCCGGGCCCGCCCCGGCCGGGTGCGACGGCCCGGGGCACGGCGCTGTCAGCGGGCCGGGTCGCGGTGCTCGGCGCAGTCGCGCACGGCGATCTCCAGCTCCACGTACGACTCCTCCGCGCGCCGGAAGGCCAGCGTCAGCGCGGCCTCCGCGCGGGGCGGGACCTGGTCGCGGACGCCCTCGCCGGCCTCGTAGAGGAGATCGGCCCAGTGGGCGGCCGCGCTGCGCAGGCGGGCCAGCAGCACCTCCGCCTCGGCGGGTCCGGCCGGCCGGGTGCGGGGCAGGCCGGTCAGGGCGTCGAGCAGCGCGTGGATCTCGGACATCTCGCTCCTCCCGCACCGGAAGATCCACGATACGCGGGGGCGTCAACGGCGCCGGGCGCGTCACCCCCGCCGTGCGGCCGACGGCCGCGCGGTGTCGCCGTACGCCCGTCTCCGCGCGACGAACGGCGCCCGGGAGCGCGCCGGGTGGGCGGGCGGTGGGCGGACGGTGGGCGGGCGGTCGGGGCGGGTCGGTGCGGGGCGTCAGCCCGTCGCGTGCCGCATCAGCAGCTCCCGCAGTTCCCGCGCGTGCCGGCGGCTCACCTGGAGCTCCGCCGCACCGACTCGGACGCTGGTGGTGCCCGCGTCCAGCCGGAGCTCGTCGATCCGGGCCAGCGCCACCAGGTGGCGGCGGTGGATGCGGACGAACCCGCGGGCCGCCCAGCGCTCCTCCAGCGTCGACAGGGGGATGCGGACCAGGTGGCTGCCCTCGTCGGTGTGCAGCCGGGCGTAGTCGCCCTGGGCCTCCACGTACGCGATGTCGGCGATGGCCACGAAGCGGGTGACCCCGCCCAGTTCCACGGCGATCTGGTCCGGGGCCCGGTCGGGGGCGGCCGTCTCGGTGCCGGGCCGGCGCGGGCCCGGCACGGCGAGCGGGGCCGCCGGGACCGGACCGCCGGCGACGGCGGGACCGGCGGCTCCCGGCGGGGCCTGCCCGGCCAGGCCCAGTTGCGCGCACGCCCGGCGGACGGCCTCGGCCAGCCGCTCCGGGCGCACGGGCTTCAGTACGTAGTCCACGGCCTTGAGGTCGAAGGCCCGTACGGCGAAGCCCTCGTGAGCGGTGACGAACACGATCAGCGGCGGCCGCGCGAACCCGGCCAGCAGCCGGGCGATGTCCAGGCCGGTCAGCCCGGCCATGTGGATGTCGAGGAAGACCACGTCGATGGCGTCGGCGCCGTCCGGCCCGCCCTCCAGCGCCCGGGTGATCCGGCGCAGGGCCCCGGTGGCGTCCGAGGCGCCTTCCGCGCGCTCCACCCGGGGGTCGGAGCGCAGCAGGAAGAGGAGTTCTTCCAGGAGCGGCTTCTCGTCGTCGACGGCCAGGGCGCGCAGCATGCGGCCGAGTCTAGGGGGTGTCGTCAAAGTCGTTCCGTACGCCCGCACGGCGGGAACGAGTGTGACGACACCCCCTGGTGCGGTGGCCGCACGCCTCCTCCGGTCACGGCACCGGGCACGGCCGCGCCGGGGCACAACGGTGCGCGGCCCCCGCCCGGGGGGAGAGGGGCGGAGGCCGCGCGGTTCGGGTCGGTGGGGGGGGAGGAAGGGGAGCGGGGACAGAAGGGGAGGGGAGGGGAGCCGATGGGGGGGGGGAGGGGCCGCCGCTACTTGACGGTGATCAGCTTGCCGTCGGGGGACACGGCGTACCAGGTGCCGCCGACGCCCTGGCCGTTGGTGTCACCGGCCTTCTTGTCGCCCGAGAAGGTGTAGACGGGCCAGCAGTCGATGCTCTGCTGCTTCTTGCCGTCCGGACGGTCCAGGACCCGGTAGTTCTTCTCGATGATCCCCTTGGCGTTCGCCTTGTCCACCGGCGGCACGGCCGGCCACTTCTCCAGGCAGGCGCCCTCGCACTTGGAGACCATCGGCCACTGGGTGTCGGGCTTGAACCGGTAGACGGTCATGCCCTTCCCGTCGACGATGTGCTTGCCCAGCTTGGGGTCGTTGGCGACGGAGAGCGCCGCGTCCGCCTCGACGGCACCGCCCGCGCCGGCGCCCGCACCGCCCGCTTCCGGCGCGGGAGCGGGCGCCGGGGCGGCGACCTTGGCGGCCTTCTTGCCGTCCGGGCCGAAGGCGAACCACACGCCTCCCACACCCTGTCCGTTGATGTCGCCCGCCTTGGTGTCCTTGTTGAACCGGTACGCGGGCCAGCCGGCCACCGTCAGCTGCTTGCTGCCGTCGGTGCGCTCGACCTCGCCCAGCAGGGCCGGGTCCATGCCGGCGGCGGCGGTGACGTCGCCCGCGGAGACCACGGGCCAGGTCTTCTCGCAGTCGCCCTCGCAGTTGGACTTCGGCGGCTTGGCGATGTCCTTGTCGAAGCGGTAGAGGGTGAGGCCGCCGCTGTCGGTGAGGATCTGCCCCAGCTGCTCGTTGGCGGCCGCCGCGAGCTGTCCGGCGGGCTGGGCCCCGGCGCCGGGGGCCGTGTCCGCCACCGGCGCGCCGTACGGGTCCTGGGCGGAAGCGGCACCGGCGGGCTGGGTGGTGTCGGCGGCCTTGTCGCCCGTCGGTCCGCAGGCCGTCACCGACAGGGCTACGGCGACCGCTGCCGCCGCGAGGGTGAGGGTGCTTCCGCGCTTCATGCCCATGTTGATCGCTCCCACATGTGTGTCCGTCGTGTCGTCCTCCGCCGGAGCGGCGGCAACTGTGCTCAGGACACGGGGTGGTGGGCGCGATCCGTTCAAGGCGGCCGGTGTGGGCTCTTTCACTCACCCGGCGTCGAACCCGGCGCGCCGCAGAGCCGTGACCACAGCGAGGCCGAGGACCTGGTGACCCGAGTCGTTGGGGTGCAGCCCGTCCGCGAGGTGCTCGGGTCCGAGCAGGTCACGGCCCGGGAGTACGGCGAGGCGGCCGTCCCCGGCCGCGATCCGGTCCCGGGCGGCGCGCTCCATCGCGTCGCGCAGGGCGCCCAGGGTGGCGCCGAGCCGGTTCGGGGTGCGCTCGGCGTCGGGCCGCAGGACGGGGGAGACCAGCAGCAGGGGGGTCCGGGGGTGCCCCTGGCGGACCAGTTCGAGGAACGCGCGCGTGGTTTCGTACAGCAGGGGCGCCGAGAAGGGCACCCGGGACCAGCAGTTGGTGCCGAAGGCGAGCGTGAGGACGTCGGCGGGCAGGCCGGCGAGCTGTTCGGCGGTGGCCAGTTCGCCGCGCGCGGCCCCCGCGTAGCCGAGGTTCACGGTGTCCCAGCCCAGGGCGCGGCCGGCGACCGCGGGCCAGCCGTGGGCCGGGCGGGTGGACCACCAGCCCTCCGTGATGGAGTCGCCGTGCACCACCCAGCGCGGGGTGGAGGGTGCCGGGGTGAGCCCGCCGCCGATCCCGCGCAGGCCGAGGACCAGCGGGGACTGCGCCTCGGGCGGGTGGATGGTGAACGGGCCGGTGCCGCCGCCGAGTTCGATGCGCACCACGGACTCCGCGGCCGGTTCCGTGAACACCTCCGAGACCACCCCGTGGCGGTCCCACAGGGCGAAGCCGTGCGCGAGGTCGCGCAGCGCGTCCGTGGGGCCCGGCAGGGTCGCCCGGTAGCGGACCTCGACGGCGTGCGCCGTCTCCGTGTCGAACTCCAGCCGGACCCCGATGGGCAGGGTGGCGCGCTCGCCGGTGTCCCAGGGCAGCCGCATGGTGTCCGCCGGGTCGGCGCGCACCGGGCGGCCCCCGTCCAGCCAGGCGACGCCGCGCAGGAACGGTCCGGGATCCTGCCACCCCTCGTCTGTGCCCATCGGGCCCACCCCTCTCTCCTGCGATCACCGGCCGCGGGAACTCCCGCCCGGCCCCCGGCCGCGCCGGCCCGGCCGCCCCACCCCCCGGAGCCGCCGCGTTCACCCGTACCCCGCGGGGCCCGGTTCCACCGCCGCCGGGCGCGTCGATCCGTACGGGACCGCCCGGTCCCGGCGGCGCGCCGCGACAGATCTGACGAGGTGTCAAGAATAGGGGTTGAGGTCCCCTGCGCAGCGATCGATCATCCGTGCGCAACAAAGGACCATGGAGAACGGATCCGCGCAACGATCGTCCGCCAATGTGCAAGGATGGTGCATTACGGGCGGTATCACTCAGCTCGTAGGCTCACTCGCTGTACGTGGAGTGGCGTGGACCGCCTGCTCGGCGGTCCCCCATGCCCAGGCTCTGCCTGCTCCTGCTCCGGACCGCTGCGGTCGATGCCTCGCAACCCCCACCCGCAGCAACCAAGGAGTCCCCTCGTGCTCGATCACGGCCAGGCGCCACCGCTCTCGTCCGAGCCCCGCAGGCCCGCCCACCCGCTGCTGCGCCGCAAGCCCGTCGAGCAGCTGGTGGCCGAGGGCGGCCAGGGGGAGGGCGGAGCGCTCCGCCGCTCGCTCACCATGTGGCAGCTGACCATGATCAGCATCGGCGCCACCCTGGGCACCGGCATCTTCGTCGTGCTCGGCGAGGCCACCCCGATCGCCGGCCCGGCCGTCTTCATCGCCTTCATCATCGCGGGCCTGACCGCCCTGTTCTCCGCCCTCTCCTACGCCGAGCTGGCGGGCTCCATACCGGTCTCGGGCTCCTCGTACTCGTACGCGTACGCCACCATGGGCGAGCTGGTCGCCTGGGTCTGCGGCTGGTGCCTGATCCTGGAGTACGGCGTCTCGGTCGCGGCCGTCGCCGTCGGCTGGGGCCAGTACCTCAACGAGCTCCTCGACGGGACGCTCGGCCTGACCATCCCCGAGGGCTTCTCCGCCCCGCTCGGCGAGGGCGGCTACATCAACCTGCCGGCCCTGGTCGTGGTCCTGCTGTGCATGGTCTTCCTGCTCCGCGGCGCCAAGGAGAGCGCCCGGATCAACTCGATCATGGTCGGGATCAAGATCGTCACACTGGTGCTCTTCTGCGTCATCGGCTTCATGGGCATCAAGGCCGGCAACTACACCCCGCTGGCCCCGCTCGGCGTCACCGCGATCAGCACCGCCGCCGCGATGCTCTTCTTCTCGTACATCGGCTTCGACGCCGCCTCCACCGCCGGTGAAGAAGCCAAGAACCCGAAGAAGGACCTGCCGCGCGCGATCATGCTCTCGCTGGGCATCGTCACCGCCCTGTACTGCCTCGTCGCCCTGGTCGCGGTCGGCGCCATGCCGTGGCAGGAGTTCGAGGGCAGCGAGGCCGCCCTGGCCAAGATCATGGAGAACGTCACCGGACACGCCTTCTGGAGCATCGTCCTCGCGACGGGCGCGGTCGTGGCCATCGCCAGCGTCGTCTTCGCCGTCCTCTACGGCCAGACCCGCATCCTCTTCGCGATGTCCCGCGACGGCCTGATCCCGAAGGTCTTCGCCAAGGTCGACCCGAAGACCGGCACCCCGCGCGTCAACACGATCATCGTCTGCCTCTTCTGCGGGACCCTGGCCGCCACCATCCCGCTCGGCGAGCTGGCGAACGCCACCAGCATCGGCACGCTCTTCGCCTTCGGCCTCGTCAACATCGCGGTCGTCATCCTGCGCTACACCCGCCCCGAGATGAACCGCACCTTCAAGGTGATGCTCTTCCCCGTCACGCCCATCCTGGGCTTCCTCTGCTGCGGCTACCTGATGACCCAGCTGTCGGGGCTCACGTGGGCCGTGTTCGGTGGCTGGATGGCGGTCGGGCTCGTGCTCTACTTCTTCTACGGCATGCGCCGCTCCAGCCTGGCCACTGTCGCCTCCGAGGCCACCCCGGCCGCGGAGGCCGCCGAAGAGAAGTGATCCACCCTCTGTGCGACTGAACGATCTCGACGAACGCATCGTGCACGCCCTCGCCGAGGACGCCCGCCGCTCCTACGCGGACATCGGCTCCGAGGTCGGGCTCTCCGCCCCCGCCGTCAAACGGCGCGTGGACCGGCTCCGCGCGGAAGGCGCCATCACGGGCTTCACCGTCCGCGTGGACCCGGCCGCCATGGGCTGGGAGACCGAGGGCTTCATCGAGATCTACTGCCGCCACAACACCTCGCCGGACGACATCCGGCGGGGCCTGGAGCGGTACCCCGAGGTGGTGTCCGCGTCGACCGTCACCGGCGACGCGGACGCCCTCGTGCAGGTCTTCGCCTCCGACATGCGGCACTTCGAACGGGTACTGGAGCGGATCGCCGGAGAGCCGTTCGTGGAGCGCACGAAGTCCGTCCTCGTGCTCTCGCCGCTGCTGCGGCGGTTCACCTCGGGGGCCCCGGCCTGATCCGGTCAGGACCGGACCGGACCGCTCAGGACCGGGCTGTCCCCGCGTGTGACCACTGGGCGGCCCGCTGAAACCCCGCGCGGCGCGACCGGCGCCGCACCGGGCCGCCCCGGGCGGCGCGCGCGGCCCCGGGAGGAGCGGCGGCGCCGCGATCGGTTCCGACCGCCTCCTTGACGGCTCCCGGCGCCCGCCAGGAGACTGCGGGGGACGGCCGCGACGGCCGGTGCCCGCCGCCGGGAGCACGACCACCGCGGGACGGGACGCCGAAGACGGGAACGGGGGTGCCACCGGTGCGGACGGACCCCACGGACCCCGCAGCCCCCACGGGCGCCGTAGCCCTCACTGACCCCGCGGAGCGCACCCGGACGCGGACCACCCGGCGCTGGTGGCTGACCCGGCGCCTGCACATCGACCTCCTGCGCGTCTGCAGCGCCTTCGGCCCGCGCGGCTGAGCTCCGGACCCCGTACCCGAACGGCCCGTACCCGGCCGCCCCGACCCCATCGGGCAGGCCCGTACGCGCCACCCGTACCCGGTACGCCGCACCGACGGACGGCCCTGCCGCGCGCCCCATCGCGCCCCGGCCGCCCCGCCGCGCCGACGACCCCCGCGCCAGTCCCAGGAGTGCCATGTCGCCCACCGTCCTGCCCCGCACCGGTCCGGCCCCCGCCCCGCGCGGCCGCATCGGCGCCGGCTTCTCGCCGGTCCCGCACCGCTACCACCTGTACCTGTACGCCGGCTGTCCCCGCTCCGCACGGCTGGCCGAGGCCCTCGCCCGGCTGGGCCTGGCGGACTCCGTCGCCGCCACCGTGCTCGGCACGGACCCCGACGGGCCCGGTCACGCCGCCCTGCGCCTGGCCTACGCGGCCGCCGGCCACCACCACGACGGCACGCCGGCCGTCGCCGCGCTGTGCGACACCTGGAGCGGCCGCGTCGTCTCCGACCACGCCCCCGACATCCTCGACGACCTGCGCTTCCTGGCCGCCCACCCGGCCTTCCGCACAGCACGCTGAAACAGCCTCGCGGAGGTCCGTGGGGGTCGGAGAGGGGCACCGCGCAACGAATCGCCGGGCAGGCCGCGCAATACGCAACGAATCGATGCGCAGAGCGCAACGGTCACGGCTTGTCCCCGTCGAACGCGCGAACGTACCGTCGTATGACCCCCACACCCCTCCTGCCACAGAGGTAGTCCATGCCCCCGCTGCGCACCGCCCTCCTCCAGAGCTCCGGACGGCTCGGCGACACCGCCGAGAACCTCAAGGAGCTCGACGGGGCCGCCGCGCGCGCCGCGCGGAGCGGGGCCGGGCTCCTCGTGACCTCGGAGATGTTCCTCACCGGGTACGCCCTGGAGGTCGAGGACGTGGCCGCCCTCGCCGAACCGGCCGACGGCCCGTCCGCCGTCGCCATCGGCGAGATCGCCCGGCGCCACGGGGTGGCCGTCCTGTACGGCTACCCCGAGCGCGCGGGCGACGCCGTCTTCAACGCGGCGCAGCTCATCGGCGCCGACGGCGCCCCGCTCGTGAACTACCGCAAGACCCACCTCTTCGGCGCCTTCGAGCAGGACGCCTTCACCCCCGGCGACACCCCCGTCGTCCAGGCCGACCTCGGGGGCCTGCGCGTCGGCGTCATGATCTGCTACGACGTGGAGTTCCCCGAGAACGTCCGGGCCCACGCGCTCGCCGGCACCGACCTCCTGCTGGTGCCGACCGCGCAGATGCACCCCTTCCAGTTCGTCGCCGAACAGCTCGTCCCCGTACGGGCCTTCGAGAACCAGATGTACATCGCGTACGTCAACCGCACCGGCCCGGAGGGCGAGTTCGAGTTCGTCGGACTCAGCTGTCTGGCGAGCCCCGACGGGGTCACCCGGACCCGGGCCGGACGCGGCGAGGAGCTGGTGTTCGGCGAGGCCGACCCCGAGCTGCTGAGCGCCTCGCGCAGGACCAACCCCTACCTGCGCGACCGCCGCCCGGGGCTCTACGCCTCCCTCGTCTGAGACCACTTCCCCCAGCCTGCCGCCCGCAAGGAGCCGTACCCCATGACGTCCACGGTGCCCACCACCGCCGTCCCGCACAGCGACGGACAGCCGCCGATCACCATGTTCGGCCCGGACTTCCCCTACGCGTACGACGACTTCCTCGCCCACCCGGCGGGCCTGGGCCAGCTCCCGGCCACCGAGCTCGGCACCGAGGTCGCCGTGATCGGCGGCGGGCTCTCCGGCATCATCTCGGCCTACGAGCTGATGAAGATGGGCCTCAAGCCCGTCGTCTACGAGGCCGACCAGATCGGCGGCCGGCTGCGCACCGTCGGCTTCGAGGGCGCCGGCACCGAGGAGCTGACCGCGGAGATGGGCGCCATGCGCTTCCCGCCGTCGTCCACGGCCCTTCAGCACTACATCGACCTCGTCGGTCTGGTCACCGAGCCCTTCCCGAACCCGCTGTCCGAGGCCACCCCCTCGACGGTCGTGGACCTCAAGGGCGAGTCCCACTACGCCGAGACCATCGCCGACCTCCCGCAGGTCTACCGCGACGTCGCCGCCGCGTGGAACGACTGCCTCGACGAGGGCGCCGACTTCTCCGACATGAACACCGCGATGCGCGAGCGGGACGTCCCGCGCATCCGCGAGATCTGGGCCAAGCTCGTCGAGAAGCTCGACGACGAGACCTTCTACGGGTTCCTCTGCAAGTCCGAGGCCTTCCAGTCGTTCCGCAAGCGCGAGATCTTCGGCCAGGTCGGCTTCGGCACCGGCGGCTGGGACACCGACTTCCCGAACTCCATCCTGGAGATCCTGCGCGTCGTCTACACCGAGGCCGACGACCACCACCGCGGCATCGTGGGCGGCTCGCAGCAGCTCCCGCTGCGCCTGTGGGAGCGCGAGCCCGAGAAGATCGTGCACTGGGCCCAGGGGACCTCGCTGTCCTCCCTGCACGGCGGCACCCCGCGCCCGGCGGTCACCCGCCTGCACCGCACGGCCGGCAACCGCATCACGGTCACCGACTCCTCCGGCGACATCCGCACCTACCGCGCCGCGATCTTCACGGCCCAGTCGTGGATGCTCCTGTCGAAGATCGAGTGCGACGACACGCTGTTCCCGATCGACCACTGGACGGCGATCGAGCGCACCCACTACATGGAGTCGAGCAAGCTGTTCGTCCCCGTGGACCGGCCGTTCTGGCTGGACAAGGCCGTCGACGGAGCCGGGAACCCGACGGGCCGCGACGTCATGTCGATGACCCTGACCGACCGCATGACCCGCGGTACGTACCTGCTGGACAACGGCCCGGACAAGCCCGCCGTCATCTGCCTCTCGTACACGTGGTGCGACGACAGCCTGAAGTGGCTGCCGCTGTCCGCGAACGAGCGGATGGAGGTCATGCTGAAGTCCCTGGGCGAGATCTACCCGAACGTCGACATCCGCCGCCACATCATCGGCAACCCGGTCACCGTGTCCTGGGAGAACGAGCCCTACTTCATGGGCGCGTTCAAGGCGAACCTGCCGGGTCACTACCGCTACCAGCGGCGCCTGTTCACCCACTTCATGCAGGACCGCCTCCCCGAGGACAAGCGCGGCATCTTCCTCGCGGGCGACGACATCTCCTGGACGGCGGGCTGGGCCGAGGGCGCGGTCCAGACGGCGCTGAACGCGGTCTGGGGCGTCATGCACCACCTCGGCGGCTCCACGGACGCCTCCAACCCGGGCCCGGGCGACCGCTACGACGACATCGCTCCGGTGGAACTCCCGGAGGACTGAGTCCCCGGGCTGCGAAACGACGGGCCGTCCCCGCGCGAGCGGCGCGGAGACGGCCCGTTTCCACGGTTCCGCGCCACGCGCCGTCAGCGGCCGCCGCGCAGGGCCGTACGGCCGGGACGCCCGGCGCCGGCGCCGGGGCACAGCGCCGGTACGGGGGTCAGCAGGCAGCGGCCGACCAGGCCGACGCCCGCGTCCAGGGACTCGCGGAACTCCTCCGCCATGTCGGGGGTGCGGCGCAGGGTCCACAGCAGGCGGGCCGCCGCCCAGGCGCCCGAGCGGGCCCGGTCCAGGCTCCAGGAGCCGACCAGGTGGGTCAGCGGGTCGGCGATCTCCAGGAGGTCCGGGCCCGGCATCAGCTCCTCGCGGATGTGCTCCTCCAGCGCGACCAGCGTGTCGCCGACCCGGTCGAAGTCCGCCTCCAGGGCGGCCGGTTCGCAGTCCAGGGCCACGCAGGCCGACACCACGGACACCGCCAGGTCGTAGCCGATGTGCGCGTTGATCCCGGCGAGCGCGTGCTGGAGCGGGCGGACGCCCGGATGGCGCCGGTGCTGGAGCAGCGGGCGCCAGCAGGCCGGCGCCCGGTCCGCTTCCACGGCCGCCAGGTACCGCTCGGCGAACCGCGTGCTGAGGGTCTGCGCCCGCCGGGGCGCGGGAAACTCCCCGCGCTCGATGCGCCGGTGCAGGGTCTGCGTCACCGTCAGGTAGACCCGATTGAAGACGGCGACACCGTCCTGCGGCGGGAGCCGCTCGTCCAGGGCGCGCATCCGCGCCAGCACCGCTTCCATGGGAGGCAGGTTCGCAGGCGCCGGGCCCGATGCGGGGAACTTGGCCGTGCGCTTCGCCGGTTCGGGCGAAAACGCGTCAACGCGGCTTGTCGGGGCCGTCCCCGCGGCCCGCGCCACCGTCGCGGTCGCCGCTCCGCCCGTCCCGCTCGTCGCGCCCGTCCCCGGCGTCGTACGCCGAGGTGCCGGCGTCGAGCAGCGGCTCCTGCCCCTTGAGGTGCGCGGGGGCGAAGTACCGGAGCGTGTGGTACCCCCCGACCACCACGATCGTGCCGAGTGCGATGCCGCCGAGCTCGAAGCTGTCGGTGATCTGGAGCCGGACCCCGCCGATGCCGATGATGATGCCCGCCGCGGCCGGCACCAGGTTCAGCGGATTGCGCAGGTCCACCCGGCCGTTCAGCCAGATCTGGGCGCCGAGCAGGCCGATCATGCCGTACAGGATGACGGTGATGCCGCCGAGCACCCCGCCCGGGATCGCGGCGACGACCGCGCCGAACTTCGGGCACAGGCCGAAGAGCAGGGCGAAGCCGGCCGCCGCCCAGTACGCGGCCGTGGAGTAGACGCGGGTGGCCGCCATGACGCCGATGTTCTCGGAGTACGTGGTGTTCGGCGGGCCGCCGACCGCGGTGGAGAGCATGGACGCGGCGCCGTCCGCCGCGATGGCGGTGCCGAGCTGATCGTCGAGGGGGTCGCCCGTCATCTCGCCGACGGCCTTGATGTGCCCTGCGTTCTCGGCGATCAGCGCGATCACCACGGGCAGCGCGATCAGGATGGCCGACCATTCGAAGGCCGGGGCGTGGAAGGAGGGCAGCCCGATCCAGTCGGCCTTGCCGACCCCGGACAGGTCCAGGCGCCAGTGGTCCACGGCCTCGCCGCCGCCCACCGGCGAGTGGATCTTCCCGAAGACGAGGTCGAAGATCCAGGAGATCGCGTACCCGAAGACCAGCCCGAGGAAGATCGCGATGCGCGACCAGAACCCCGGCAGGCAGACCACGGCCAGCCCGGTGAACGCCATGACCAGCAGCGCCGTCCACTGGTCCTGCGGCCAGTACGTCGAGGCCGTGACCGGCGCCAGGTTGAAGCCGATCAGCATCACGACCGCACCGGTCACCACCGGCGGCATCGTCGCGTGGATGACGCGCGCGCCGAAGTGCCGTACCGCGAGCCCGGCGAGGAAGAGGGCGACCGCGACGACGAAGACCGAGCCGGTGACCACCGCGCTGTCCCCGCCGCCCGCCCGGATCGCCGCGGCGACCCCGACGAAGGCCAGGGAACAGCCCAGGTACGAGGGGACCCGCCCGCGCGTGGCGAGCAGGAAGACGGCCGTCGCGATGCCGGACATCATGATGGCGAGGTTGGGGTCCAGGCCCATCAGGACCGGGGCGACGAAGCTCGCGCCGAACATCGCCACCACGTGCTGGGCGCCCAGTCCGGCGGTACGCGGCCACGACAGCCGCTCGTCCGGCCGGACCACCGCGCCCGGGGCGGGGGTCCGCCCGTCTCCGTGCAGGGTCCAGCCCAGGCCGAGGCCCATGATCCACCACTTCCGTTTCCGCCGGCCGGTCGAGCGTCCAGGCGATGGGGCCCCGCCGCCGGAACGGCGCCCCACCGGCGCCGCGTCGACGAGAGGGCCTCGGCGGCCAGCGATATGTTACGGCTGGATATCCACAGGTTCGCCCCGCTCGTCCCGGTCGCCCCGCGCGGCTCCGTCCGCCGCCGGCTTCGGCCGCAGTACGGCGGCCCCCGCGATCAGCGCGAACGCCAGCAGGGTGACCAGCCCGAAGGAGACCACCAGCGAGGTGGCGTCCGCCACGGCCCCGATCGCGGACGGCGCGATCAGCCCCGAGGTGTACGTGATCGTCGCGACCCCGGCGATGGCCTGCGCCGGGGCGGGCCCGCTGCGTGCCGCCGCCGCGAAGGCCAGCGGCACCACCACCGCGATGCCGAGCCCGATCAGCCCGAAGCCGGCCAGCGCCGCCGCGGGATGGCGCACGAGGACCACGAGCAGTCCGCCCGCGGTGGCCAGCGCCCCGCCCGCCCGGACGGTGCGCACCGGCCCGAACCGGTCCACCACGCGGTCCCCGACGAGCCGGGCGACGGCCATGGTGAGCGCGAAGGCGGTGGTGGAGGCCGCGGCCAGCCCCGCGTCCGTGTGCAGCACGTCCCGCAGGTACACCGCCGACCAGTCCAGGCTGGCGCCCTCCGCGAAGACCGCGCAGAATCCGACGGCGCCGATCAGCAGGGCGGACTTCGGAGGCAGTGCGAAGTGCGGCGGCGCCTCCGCCTCCTGATCGCTCCTCAGGTCCAGCACGCCCTGTACGGCGACCAGCCCGGCCGCCGTCAGCGCGACCGCCGCGATCAGGTGGTGCAGCCGCGCGTCCGCGCCGGTGTGCGCGGCGACCGTACCGGCGGCGGAGCCGAAGAGGGCGCCCAGGCTCCACATGCCGTGCAGCGAGGACATGACCGAGCGGCCGAGCCGGTTCTCGGTCTCCACGCCCAGCGCGTTCATCGCCACGTCCGACATGCCCGAGGTGGCCCCGTAGACGAAGAGCGCGAAGCAGAGGGTCGGCAGGTTCGGGGCGAGGCTCGGGAGAATCAGGGACAGGGTCCACATCGCCAGCAGCGCCCGCAGCGCGGCGCGGGCCCCGAAGCGGTGGTTGATCCGTCCGGCCAGGGGCATCGCCAGCGCCGCGCCGAGGGCGGGGAAGGCGAGCGCCAGGCCCAGAGTGCCCGCGCTGAGCTGGGCGTGGTCCTGGATCCAGGGGATGCGGGTGGCGAAGGAGCCGGTCACGGCCCCGTGGGCGCAGAACACGGCGGCGATCGCGAAGCGGGCGTGGCGCAGGCGCGCCGGGCTGAGGTCGGTTTCCCCGGTCATGGCCGATAAACTATCAGGGACCCTGCCTGATAGATAAGGGTCCCTCCTCCCTAGGATGGGCGCCGTGACTCCTGCCCCCGCCCCGGTCCCGACCCCCGCCTCGCCGAGCACGGCACGCGCCATCAACGACCGCCTGGCCCTGCGGCTCCTCCAGGAAGCCGGGCCCCTGACGGCCAACCAGCTCAAGACCAGGACCGGCCTCTCCCGCCCCTCGGTCGCCGACCTCGTCGAGCGCCTCACCGGAGCCGGCCTCGTCGAGGTCGCGGGGGAGTCCGGCGAACAGCGCCGCGGTCCCAACGCCAAGCTGTACGGGATCGTCGCCCGCCGCGCCCACCTCGCCGCCCTCGACGTGCGCACGGACAGCGTCACCGCCGTGATCACCGACCTGCTCGGCCACCCCCTGGCCGAGGCCGCCCTGCCCGTCGGCGCACCCGGGGACGCCGTCGAGGCCCTGCTGCGCACCGCCCGCGACGCCGGGGCGGCGGACCTGCACACCGTCGTCATCGGCGCCCCCGGCCTCGTCGCCCCGGCCACCGGAGAACTCCGCGACTCCAGCGGCCTGCCCGCCTGGCACCGGGACCTGGTGACGGCCCTTCAGCGGAGCCTGCCCGCCGTGGTGGTCGTGGAGAACGAGACCAACCTGGCCGCCCTCGCCGAGCAGCGCCTCGGCGCCGCCCGCGACCTGGACTCCTTCGTCCTGCTGTGGCTCGGCGCGGGCGTCGGAGCGGCCGTGGTCCTGGACGGACGGCTGCGCCGGGGCGCCTCCGGCGGGGCGGGGGAGATCGGCTTCCTCCCCGTGCCCGGCACCGGCGGCCTGCCCTCCGCCACCGACTGCGGCGGCGGCTTCCACGCCCTGGCGGGCCGGGACGCGGTCACCGGGCTGGCCCGCGCGCACGGCTTCCGCGGCCCGGCGGAGGAAGCCGTCGCCGGGGCCGCCGGGGAGCCGTTCCTCGACGCCCTGGCGGAACGGCTGGCCCTGGGCGCGGCCGCGGTCGTGGCGGTCCTGGACCCGGGCTGCGTGGTCCTGGGCGGCGAACTGGGCCTCGCGGGCGGCCCGGCCCTGGCCGCCGGGGTGGCCCGCCGCCTCGCGACGCTGACCCCCCTCCCGACGGAGGTCCGCGCCACGTCCCTCGGCGGCCCGGCGGTCCTGGCGGGGGCCAGGCTGGCGGCGCGGGAGGCGGCCCAGGACGTGCTGTTCGGAGGGTAGGAGGCGGCCGCGCCGCGTTCCTGCCTCCAGGTGGTTGCAGGTGCCGGGTCGCCCCGGCCGCGGTACGGGTACTCCATGACGCAGAACCAGGACACGACGGGCGACGGGGCCGGCGCGCGCGCCAGGCAGCAGCGGGGAACCACGTACGCCGCGCTCGCGGGAGCACTGATCGGCGCCCTGGCCGGTCTCACGGGAAGCACGCTCGCCTACTTCGAGGCCAAGGACACCCACCGCGAGGAGGCCGGCGCGCGGCGGGCCGACATCCGGCGTTCCGCCTACGTGGAGCTCGCCGCGAGCACGAACAGGTACGTGGAGCAGGCCACCCAGCTGCTCACCGCGCGCCTCGATCCCGCCAGGACCGAGGAGCAGCGGCGGCGCCAGTTCGAGGACAAGTACGCGCCGGCCAACACGGACCTCGCGCGGGCCGTCACGACCGTGCGCCTCGTGACGACGCCCGAGGGCAGGCGCGACCTGGAGGAGATCGAATCCCGTTCGACCCGGGTGGGGCAGCTCGCGACCGACCGGTACGTCGAGGGCCCCGGGGGAGTCGACGGGGAGAAGACGGGCGCCGCGTTCGCCGAGGCGGTGCGGCAGCAGCTGGCCGCGCTCCAGAGGTTCATGGACCGGGCCGCCGACGACGCGCTGTAGCCCGCGGGGGCGGCGGGGGCCGCGCGTGCCGCCGCCGCGGCCGGCGCCGTCCCGGCCCGCCGGGCCCGGTTGCCCGCCCGTGCGGGGTGCCCGCCGGGCCCGGTTGCCCGTCGCGGGTCCGCACCCTGCCGGAGCTGGGCGCGGCCGTACGCGAACGCCTCGCGCAGCACGTACACGGCCCGTTCCACCGGGGTCAGCCGCTCCAGCAGCACCAGCAGGGCGACGGACACGCCGTCCCGCTGCTCCGCCGACTCCAGCGGCCCCGGCGCGCCGCCCGAGGTGAGGACCGGCTCCGGCGGCCAGGGGCCGACGTACGCCTCGCGCCGCACCCGCGCCGAGCCGAGGTGGTTCAGGCACGGCCGGGTGACGGTCTTGGCGAGCCGGGCCCCCGGGTGTGCGGCGTTCGCGCGGTCGGCGGCGGTCCGGCGCAGGCAGCGTCCTGGACCATGTCCTCGGCCGCCGTGGCGGAGCCGAGCACGCGGTAGGCGACGGCGAACACCCGGGGCCGGTGCTCCTGGAAGTCCGCGGCGGACACGGCGACGCCGGTGTTCACGTCCGGCAGCCTACGAGGGCCCGCGGCCGGCGGAACGCGCGAGGACCCGGTGGCCGCCGGGCCACCGGGTCCTCACATCAGGTTCGAGCCGTCACCCGGAGGTGGTCAGCAGGCGCCCTGGTCCTTCCAGACGCCCCATTGACCGGTGGTGCCGGGGACCTCGTTCTGCGTCCACCACTGGGCCTTCCACGTCCGGCCCTGGTGCGAGACGAGGCTGCCGCTGTTGTAGACCTGGCCCGCCACGTACGCCGGGCTGGTGCACGTACCGCCCGGAGGCGTCGTCGGCGGCGTGGTCGGGGGAGTCGTCGGCGGGGTGGTGGGCGGCGTGGTCGGCGGTGTCGTGGGAGGCGTGGTGCCGCCCGGCTGGACCACCGTGGTGCCGCGCGCCAGGTCACCGGCGAGCGCGTAGGTCGTGCCGGAGATGTTCACCGTCCAGTTGGAGGGCGTGGAGACCGGCAGGTAGTAGTTGAACGCCAGGTCGACCGAGGCGCCGGGGGCCAGCGTCTGCCAGGCCGGGAGCTTCAGGGAGACCCGGTGGAAGTCGCCCTTCAGGCCGCCCACGTTGCTACCGGTGTGGTCGCTGCTGATCACCTTGGTGCCGAAGCCGGACTGGTCCGAGGCGTTGCCCGGGGCCGCGGTCGAGTAGTCGAACTGGAACTCGGTGCCGCCCGGCAGCGTCGCCTGGGTGTTGTTGGTGATCTTGACCTTGGGGGTGAGCGGGTAGTTGGAGTCGCCCAGCTTGAACTCGGTGAACTCCGTCTTGATGTCCACGGCCTGCGTCGGCAGCGCCTTGTCGGACTTCTTCGCGCCGTACGGGGTGGCGGCCTTGAACTTGTCGTACATCAGGGAGGTGAGCGTGTTGCCCGCCTCGTACTGGCCCTTGGCGGCGTTCCAGCCGTAGTCGCCGGCCATCTCCCAGACCATGGTGCCGCCGATGCCGCGGTTGACCACGTAGTCGGCCTTGGCCGCGACCGACTGCTCGTCCTCGGTGGAGAGGAAGACCTTCTTCTGCGCGTTCCACAGCCACGGCGCGACCAGCGTCGAGTCGTACTTGCGGGCGTAGGTGCCGGTCAGCGCGGTGTTCGCCGGGAAGCCGTACGTGGTGACGTAGTCGCCGACGATCCCCTTCTCGAGGTTCTTCGCGTGCCACATCGGGTTGGACCCGGCCGGCGACTCGACGCCGGCGGTGTCCTTGTCGTGCCACAGGTTGTCGATGCCGACGGCGCCGTCACCGCACTTGGTCAGGCCGGCTCCGGCCGGGCAGGTGGTCGCGGCCGCCTTGCCCCACAGGCCGTCGGTGCCACCCTGCACGTTCTTGTGGCCGCGGGTGTAGTACGGCAGGCCGATGTTGATGCGGCCGGCCGGCATGGAGCCGCGGAAGTAGTGATAGGCCCAGTCGGTGTTGAGGTAGCCGACGCCGCCGTACTGGGAGCTGCCGTAGACGTTCGCGGCGGCCAGCTCGGCGTCCTTGCCGTCGTCGAAGAGCGAGGCGTTGGGGCCGACGTACTCGTTCCAGGCGCCGTGCAGGTCGTAGGACATGATGTTGACGTAGTCCAGGTACTTCTGCATCTGGAACGTCTCCATGCCGCGCAGCAGGTACCCGGAGGAGGGCGCGGCGACGGTGAGCAGGTAGTGCTTGCCGTCGGCGGCACCGGCCCGGTCCAGCTTCTCGCGCAGGCTCTTCATCAGGATGTCGTAGCCCTTGACGAGGCCGGCGCGGCGCGCGTTGGCCAGCTGCCAGTCGAGCGGGTTGCCCGCGTCCTTCATCGTGGTCGGGTACTCGTAGTCGATGTCGACGCCGTTGAACCCGTACTTGCGGATGAATTCGACCGAGGAGTCCGCGAAGGTGTTGATGCCGGCCTGGTTGACCGAGCCGTCGGCGTTGGTGGCCATCGAGTAGAAGCCGCCGGAGGCGACGCGGTTGCCGTCGTCGCCGAAGTAGCCGCCGGTCTCCGCCCAGCCGCCGACCGAGATCAGCGTCTTGACGTTCGGGTACTGCTTCTTGAACTTCGTCAGCTGGTTGAAGTGGCCCTTGTAGGGGAGGGCCGGGTCCATCTCGGCGCCCGCGACTCCGGGCCAGGTCATCCCGGTGGCCGCGTTGTTCGCGTTGTCCGCGCCGACCGAGATCTTGTTGTCGCCCCCGACGTGCGCGAAGGCGTAGTTGATGTGGGTGATCTTCGACCAGGGGATGTTGTTGGCGAGGTAGGCAGGGGTGCCGTCCTTGCCGGTGCGCCAGCCGGTGAAGTATCCGATGACGCGGCGCTGGTGGTCGGCGCCCATCTTCTCGCGGCCCTCGGCGTCGTAGACCGAGCAGTACGGGACGTCCACGCCGGCCGTCTTGTACAGCCCGTCGGGACGACAGCTCTCGTTGTCGGCGGCGTGTGACACGCCCGTCGAGAGCCCGGCCACCAACAGCCCGGCGATTGCGGCGCCGGAGGCCAGGAGCATCGCTCTCGTACGTGTGGGGGACAGCATGGTGCCTCCTGGGGAGGGGAGGATGGCAGGACACGGCAGGAATCAACTGGGACAGGGCTGAAGCGTGTTGGCCCGTGACGTGCGCACATCTGACGGGCTGTTCCCGGGGAAGATGAAGGGAACGTTAAGAGGACTAGACCACCCCGTCAATAGGTCTGGACCAACTACAGGTCCGTGGGGAATGCACCCACCCCCGCGACTCCCCGTGTGATCCCGGCCACTCACCGTGTGATCCAGGCCACACCCCGTCACCCGCATGGCCGCCGATCACCCGTGGCAGACTGGGCTTCAGTACCAGTAGCAGCGCACTCCGGGGTCGGTGCAATTCCGAACCGGCGGTTATAGTCCGCGACCCGTCCGCAGCCAGCGGCCGGTTGACCAGGTGAGATTCCTGGACCGACGGTTAAAGTCCGGATGGGAGGCAGTGCGCGGCGGGCCAGTCACCGGTACGCCGCCGTCGGCGGTTCGTCTGCGCGTCCTTGTGGATGCGTCCTGGCGGACCGATCTTCCGGCCTCGGCGTCCCCGCGTGTGCTGTACCGCTTCATCTGTCGTATCCCGACAGGCCCCGGAGTCCGTGCCCGATGTGGCAGGAGGACCCGGTGGCGACACACGCCGCGCACGCAGCACCCGACGCGGACCGCCGCGCCATGCGCCGAGCCGTCGAGCTCGCCGCCCGCGGACTCGGCTCCACCAGCCCCAACCCCGTCGTCGGCTGCGTCATCACCGATGCCGCGGGCACGATCGTCGGCGAGGGCTGGCACCAGCGGGCCGGCGGCCCGCACGCCGAGGTCCACGCGCTGCGCGCGGCCGGCGACGCCGCCCGCGGCGCCACCGCCTACGTCACCCTCGAACCCTGCCGCCACACCGGCCGCACCGGCCCCTGCGCCCGCGCCCTCACCGACGCCGGCATCGCCCGCGTCGTCTACGCCGTCCCGGACCCGAACCCGCAGGCCGGCGGCGGTGCGGCCACCCTGCGCGAGGCAGGCGTCGCCACCGAGGAAGGTCTGCTGCGCGAGGAGGCCGAAGCGGGCAACGCCGCCTGGCTGACCTCCGTACGCCTGGGCCGCCCGTACGTCCGGTGGAAGTACGCCGCCACGCTCGACGGCCGCGTCGCCGCCGTAGACGGCACCAGCCGCTGGATCAGCTCCGCCGAGTCCCGCGCCGACGTCCACCGGCTGCGCGCCGAGGCCGACGCCGTCGTCGTCGGCTCCGGCACCCTGCGCGCCGACGACCCCCACCTCGCCGTCCGCGGCGTCGAGGGCGCCGTCCAGCCCCTGCGCGTCGTCCTCGACACCCACGCCACCGTCCGGCCCGGCGCCCGCGTCCTGGACGGGGCCGCCCCGACCCTGATCGCCGTCTCCGAGGACGCCGACACCCGCCACCTCGACGGCGTCGAGGTGGCGCGGCTCCCGTACGAGAAGGGCGCCGAGGGCGGCGACGGCGACCGGAGCGGCAAGGGCGGCCTCGCCGTCGGCGCGCTCCTCGACGAGCTGCACCGGCGCGGCGTCCGCTCCGTCCTCCTCGAGGGCGGTCCGACCCTGGCCGGCGCCTTCGTCGCCACGGGCGCCGTCGACCAGGTCGTCGGCTACCTCGCCCCCGTCCTCCTCGGCGCGGGCCCCGCCGCCCTCGCCGACGCCGGCATCGCCACCCTCACCGACGCGCTGCGCCTGCGGATCACCGACACCGCGCGCAGCGGCACCGACCTCCGCATCACCGCCGTCCCCACGGCCGCGTCCGTCCCCACAGCCCCCAAGGAGCACTGAGTGTTCACCGGAATCGTCGAAGAACTGGGCGAGGTCACCGCCGTCGAGCAGCTCACGGCGGCCTCCCGCTTCCGCCTGCGCGGCCCCGTCGTCACCGAGGACGCCAAGCACGGCGACTCCATCGCCGTCAACGGCGTCTGCCTGACGGTCGTGGAGACCGCGGACGGGGAGTTCACCGCCGACGTCATGCAGGAGACCCTCAACCGCTCCAGCCTCGGCGCCCTCGCCCCGGGCTCCCGGGTCAACCTGGAGCGCCCGATGGCCCTCGGCGGACGGCTCGGCGGCCACCTGGTCCAGGGACACGTGGACGGCACCGGCGAGATCCTCTCCCGCACTCCCTCCGAGCACTGGGAGATCGTCAAGGTCGCCCTCCCCGCGCACCTCTCCCGCTACGTCGTCGAGAAGGGCTCCATCACGGTCGACGGCGTCAGCCTCACCGTGGTCGAGGCCGCCGCCGACTGGTTCACCATCAGCCTCATCCCCACCACCCTCGCGCTGACCACCCTCGGCATCAAGAAGCCCGGCGACCCGGTCAACCTGGAGGTCGACGTCCTCGCCAAGTACGTCGAGCGCCTGCTCGCCGCCGGCGTCGACCCCCTGACCGCCGACGGAGCAGACCGGTGAGCGCCCTGACCTGGCTCAACGCCGAGGCCTTCGAGGTCTTCGGCCAGAAGGTCATCTGGTCCGACATGATCGGCAACCTGATCGGCCTCGCCGCCCTCGCCCTCGGCTGGCGGCGCTCCATATGGACCTGGCCCGCCCAGCTCCTCTCCGGCCTGATCCTCATCGCCGCCTACGCCTCCGCGCACCTCGCCGGCGGCGTCGGCAAGCAGCTCCTCGTCATCGGCGTGGCCCTATGGGGCTGGCGCGCCTGGCAGCGCGGCAGGCAGCGGGCCCAGGACGGCTCCATCGCCGTACGCACCGCCACCTGGAAGGAACGCGGACTGCTCCTCACCGGCGCGGTGCTCGGCACCCTCGCCGTCGGCGGCCTGTTCACGCTGTTCCCGCACCTGTCCTGGAGCCCGTGGGCCGACGCCTACATCTTCGTCGGCACGATCGTCGCGATGGTCGCCCAGGCCCGCGGCCTGGTCGAGTTCTGGTTCGCCTGGCTCCTCGTCGACCTCGTCGGCGTCCCCCTCGCCTTCAACAACGGCCTGGCCTTCTCCGGCCTCGTCTACGTCGTCTACTTCGCGCTCGTGCTGTGGGGCGCCTACGACTGGTACCAGCGCTCGCGCACCACCCCCGCCCCGGCCCTGGAAGGAGCAACGGCATGAACGCCCTCAAGACCCCGCTCAAGCCCGTGCCCGACGTCCCGGAAGAGTCCTTCCGGCTCGACCCCGTCGAGCAGGCCATCCGCGACATCGCGGCCGGCCGGCCGATCGTCGTCGTCGACGACGAGGACCGGGAGAACGAGGGCGACCTCGTCATCGCCGCCGAGAAGGCGACCCCCGAGATCATCGCCTTCATGATGAGCGAGTGCCGCGGCCTGATCTGCGCCCCGATGGAGGGCCCCGAGCTGGACCGGCTCGAACTGCCCCAGATGGTCCAGCACAACACCGAGTCGATGCAGACCGCCTTCACCGTCTCCGTCGACGCGAGCGGCGCCCACGGCGTCACCACCGGCATCTCCGCCGCCGACCGCGCCACCACCCTGCGCCTCCTCGCCGACGGCGTCAGCGGCCCGGCCGACTTCGTCCGCCCCGGGCACGTCTTCCCGCTGCGCGCCAAGCCCGGCGGCGTCCTGGTCCGAAACGGCCACACCGAGGCCGCCGTCGACCTCGCCCGCCTCGCGGGCCTGCGCCCCGCCGGCGCCATCGTGGAGATCGCCGGCGAGGACGGCGTCATGCTGCGCCTGCCCGAGCTGATCCCGTTCGCCCGCAAGCACGGCCTGACGATCATCTCCATCGAGGACCTGATCGCCTACCGCCGCTCCGCCGAGCCGACCGTGCGCCGCGAGGCCGAGGTCAGCCTGCCGACCGCCTTCGGCGAGTTCACGGCGTACGGCTACCGCTCCACCGTCGACGGCGTCGAGCACATCGCCCTCGTCCACGGCGACCTCGGCGACGGCCGGGACGTCGTGGTGCGGATGCACTCCGAGTGCCTCACCGGCGACATCTTCCAGTCCCAGCGCTGCGACTGCGGCCCCCAGCTGCACGCCTCCATGGAGCGCATCAAGGACGAGGGCCGCGGCGTCGTCGTCTACCTCCGCGGCCACGAGGGCCGCGGCATCGGCCTGCTGTCCAAGCTGCGCGCGTACGAGCTCCAGGAACGCGGCCGCGACACCCTCGACGCCAACCTGGAACTGGGCCTGCCCGCCGACGCCCGCGACTACGCGGCCGGCGCGCAGATCCTCGCCGACCTCGGGGTGCACAGCGTCCGCCTGCTGACCAACAACCCCGAGAAGTCCGCAGCCCTCGTACGCCACGGCATCGCGGTCTCGGCCCGCGAGCCGATGCCGACCGAGGCGGGCGAGCACAATCTGCGGTACCTGCGCACCAAGCGCGACCGGATGGGCCACGACCTGCCCTGGCTGGACCAGGCCGCGGCCACCTCCGCCTGCGGCAGCCAGTAACCACGCACCGACACCCCACACCCCGTACACCCGTACGGCCGGTACATCACCACCCACCCCACGAACCACCGAGGAGCAGAGCCGTGAGCGGCAAGGGCGCACCCGAACTGAGCGTGAAGAACTGCGGAGACCTCCGAGTCGCCGTGATCGCGGCCCAGTGGCACGAGAAGGTCATGGACGGACTGGTCGACGGCGCCCTGCGCGCCCTGCACGAGCTGGGCATCGACGAGCCCACGCTCCTGCGCGTCCCCGGCAGCTTCGAGCTCCCGGTCGTGGCGAAGGTGCTGGCCGGTCGCGGATACGATGCCATCGTCGCCCTCGGCGTGGTCATCCGCGGCGGCACCCCGCACTTCGACTACGTCTGCCAGGGCGTCACCCAGGGCCTGGTACAGGTGTCGATCGACACCGGAGTCCCCGTCGGCTTCGGCGTACTGACCTGCGACAACGACGAGCAGGCACTCGACCGTGCCGGACTTGAGGGGTCGAACGAGGACAAGGGGCACGAAGCGGTCACCGCCGCCGTCTCCACCGCCATGACCCTGCGCACCGTCAGCGAACCCTGGCGCCAGTAGGCAGCGCGGGACCCCTTATTCTGAGGACCATCATGGCGAACACATCCCCCAAGAGCTTCGAAGAGCTCTTCACCGAGCTCCAGCTTAAGGCCGCCACCGGCGACCCCGGCACGTCCCGCACCGCCGAGCTCGTCGGCCAGGGCGTCCATGCCATCGGCAAGAAGGTCGTCGAAGAGGCCGCCGAGGTCTGGATGGCCGCCGAGTACGAGAGCAAGGAAGCCGCCGCCGAGGAGATCTCCCAGCTGCTCTACCACGTCCAGGTGATGATGGTGGCGCGCGGGATCTCCCTCGACGACGTCTACGCGCACCTCTAGGCCGCAGCCCGCGGCGCGGGCCCACGCGCCGCGCCGCCGCACGCCCTCACGTTCCTACGCACCTACGCACCAAAGGAAGACCCATGCTGCGCATCGCCGTCCCCAACAAGGGTTCCCTCTCCGGACCGGCGTCGGCGATGCTCCATGAGGCCGGCTACCGCCAGCGCAAGGAGTCCAAGGAACTCGTCACGGTCGACCCCGACAACGAGGTCGAGTTCTTCTACCTCCGCCCCAAGGACATCGCGATCTACGTCGCGTCCGGCAAGCTCGACATCGGGATCACCGGCCGCGACCTGCTGCTCGACTCCGGGGCCAACGCCGAGGAGATCCTGCCGCTGAACTTCGGCCGGTCCACCTTCCGCTACGCCACCAAGCCCGGCACTGCGAACGGCCCCGAGGACTTCGGCGGCATGACGATCGCGACCTCGTACGAGGGAATCGTCGGCAAGCACCTCGCCGAACTCGGCGTCGAGGCCGCCGTCGTCCACCTGGACGGCGCGGTCGAGACCGCCATCGAACTGGGCGTCGCCCAGATCATCGCGGACGTCGTCGAGACCGGCACCAGCCTGCGCAACGCGGGCCTGGAGGTCATCGGCGAGCCGATCCTGCAGTCCGAGGCCACCGTCATCCGGCGCACCGGCGCCGCCACCGACGACCCGAAGGTTTCGCAGTTCCTGCGCCGCCTGCAGGGCGTCCTGGTGGCCCGCAGCTACGTGATGATGGACTACGACTGCCGCGCCGAGCACCTGGAGCGCGCGGTCGCCCTCACCCCGGGCCTGGAGTCGCCCACGATCTCCCCGCTGCACAACGAGGGCTGGGTCGCCGTCCGCGCGATGGTCCCCGCCAAGGAAGCCCAGCGGATCATGGACGACCTGTACGAGCTCGGCGCGCGCGCGATCCTCACCACCTCGATCCACGCCTGCCGGCTCTGACGCCCGCCGTCCCCGCCGCGACCCTCCTCCCAGAACCGAGCAGAACCATGGCCGAGTCCGCCGCCCAGCCCGTCACGCCCGCCCTGCCGGTGACCTTCCGGCCGACCCGCACCCGGGCCGTCCTGCTGGGCGTCGGGGTCGCCATGTTCGCCACCATCACGTCGATCGCGCTGCTCCTGGAGAACCTCAGCCCGGGGGAGCGGGTCAGCTTCGTCTTCACCGCGGTCCTGCTGACCTCCGTCCTGGTCCTGCTCAGCCGGCCCAAGGTCGTCGCGGACGAGGGCGGGGTCACCGTGGTGAACCTCACCACCACCCGGCGCCTCGACTGGGCGCAGATCCTGCGCGTCAACCTCCGCCCCGGCGACCCGTGGGTGTTCCTGGACCTCAGCGACGGCACCAGCCTCCCGGTCCTCGGCATCCAGCCCGGGGTCGCCAAGGCCCAGGCGATCGGCGACGCACGCGCCCTGCGCGCCCTCGCCGAGACCCGCGGAACGGGCGCGGCCGACCGCTGAGCCCGCCCAAGCTCGTGGCCGCCTACCGTTGCGGCCGCGATCTCAATGACTACCCTGGTGTGCGGGGCGCGGTCGTGCGCCCTCCCGCCGGCCCCGGACCCCGTGGCCCGCGGGCACCTGCGACTTGAGGAGTGACTCCCTCCAGCAATGGACGGATCGTCCGGTAGTACACGCGCCGCCCTCCCCCCGGAGGCGGCGGCATGACCATCCCGCTACTCCTGCTCGTGGCGGCTTTCGTTCTGATCCTCGCGAACGGTTTCTTCGTGGCAGCCGAGTTCGGCCTCGTCACCGTCGAGAAGCCCGAGGCGGAACGCGCCGCGGCCGAAGGTGACCGCCGTGCCCGCACGGTCGTCAAGGCCCTGCGGGAGCTGTCCTTCCAGCTCTCCGGGACCCAGCTCGGCATCACCATCACCTCCCTCGTGGTCGGCATGCTCGCCCAGCCCGCCCTCGCCGCACTGCTGGCCGGGCCGCTCACCGCGACCGGCCTCCCCGCGGGAGCCGTCTCCGGCGTCGCCGTCGTCGTCGGCATGCTGCTCGCCTCCGCCGTCCAGATGGTCGTCGGCGAGCTCGTACCGAAGAACTGGGCGGTCTCCCGGCCGCTCCAGGTGGCCCGCTTCGTCGCCGGCCCGCAGCACGCCTTCTCCCGCGTCTTGCGGCCCGTCATCGCGGGCCTCAACGCCGTCGCCAACCGCCTGGTGCGGGCGCTCGGCGTGGAGCCGACCGACGAGATGGCCTCGGCCCGCACCCCCGGCGAACTGGTCTCCCTGGTCCGCCATTCGGCCCAGGCCGGCGCCCTGGAACAGGACACCGCCGACCTCTTCGTACGGACCCTCTCGCTGGGCGGGCTCACGGCCCAGCACGTCATGACCCCCCGGGTGAAGGTCAGCGCCCTCCAGCACACGGCGACCGCCGCCGACGTGCTCAACCTGACCCGCGCCACCGGTCTGTCCCGCTTCCCGGTCTACCGGGACCGCATCGACGAGATCACCGGCGTGGTCCACCTCAAGGACGCCCTCGCCGTGCCCGAGTCCGAGCGCGGCCGTACCTCCGTGAGCCGGATCTGCGTCGCCCCGCTGCTGGTGCCCGGCTCCCTGCCGGTGCAGCCGCTGCTGGAGCGGCTGCGCAGCGAGCAGCCCATGGCCGTGGTCGTCGACGAGTACGGCGGCACGGCCGGCGTGGTCACCCTGGAGGACATCGTGGAGGAACTCGTCGGCGAGGTCCGCGACGAGCACGACCTCGCGGAGGACGACAACCCCGAACTGACCGCCGTACCCGCCGAGGACGGCCGCCCCGCCTGGGAGGCCGACGGAAGCTGCCGGGTGCAGGCCCTGCGCCGGATAGGGCTGGAGGTGCCCGAGGGCCCGTACGAGACCGTCGCCGGCCTCGTCGCCGACCTGCTCGGCCGGATCCCCGCCCCCGGGGACCGCGCGGAGCTCCCGGGCTGGCGGCTGTCCGTCCGCCGGGTGCGCCGCAACCGCGCCGAACGGGTCCGGCTGGTCCGCCTCACGGCGGTCCCCGCGGCCGGTTCCGGCCGCCGCGCCGCACCGGCCGCGCGGCCGGACCCGCAACCGACCCCGCAGCCGGACCGGCAACCGGCCGCCGAGCTGGAAGGCGCCGCCCGGTGAACGCCCTCCAACTGCTCTTCGCGCTGCTGCTGGTGCTCGCGAACGGCTTCTTCGTCGGCGCCGAGTTCGCACTCGTCTCCGTACGGCGCAGCCAGATCGAGCCGCTCGCGGCCTCCTCCACGCGCGCCCGCCAGGTGCTGTACGGCCTGGAGAACCTGCCGCGCATGATGGCCGCCGCACAGTTCGGCATCACCATGTGCTCGCTCACCCTCGGCGCGGTCGCCGAGCCGACCGTGGCCAGACTCCTCGAACCGGTCTTCCACGCCGTCCACGTGCCCGAGGGCCTCATCCACCCCCTCGGCTACGCGCTCGCGCTCGCGGCCGTGGTCTTCCTGCACCTGGTCATCGGCGAGATGGTCCCCAAGAACCTCGCCATGGCCGCGCCGGAGCGGACCGCCCTGTGGTTCAGCCCCGGCCTGGTGGCCTTCGCCCGCCTGTGCGGGCCGGTCACCACCGCGCTCGGCGCCTGCTCCACGCTGGTCCTGCGGCTCTTCAAGGTCGAGCCCAAGGACGAGGTCGAGGCCGTCTACACCCGCGCCCAGCTCGGCCGGCTCGTCGAGGACTCCCGGCAGGCCGGCCTGCTGGACCCCGGCGAGCAGGAGCGCCTGGAGGACGCGCTGGAACTGGGCAGCCGCCCCGTCGCCGACGTCCTCCTCGCGCGGGAGCGGATCGTGACCGTCGCCCCGTCGGTGACCCCGCGGCAGATCGAGCAGCTGACGGTGCGCACCGGCTACTCCCGCTTCCCCGTCCGTGCCGACAGCGGCGCCTTCATGGGCTACCTGCACGTCAAGGACGTACTGGACCTGGAAGACCGGGAGCGGGCCGTCCCGCAGCGGGTGTGGCGCCGGATGACCACCGTCTGCTCCACTCTCCCGCTCGACGACGTCCTCAGCGTCATGCGCCGGGACGCCACCCACCTGGCCCAGGTCGCCGACCCCGGCGGCCGGGTGCTGGGCCTGGTCGCCATGGAGGACGTACTGGAGATGCTGGTCGGAGAGGTACGGGACCCCGCGCACCGGACGGCCCCGCCGGCCCGCCGCGGCTCCCGCCGCGAGGAGGCGCTGGCGAGCTGACGCGGCCGGCCCGGTCCGGCCCCGCGCGGGGCCGGACCGGGCCGTGCACGCGGCCCCCGAGGGCTACAGCGGATCCGGCCGGTCCTGGGGGCCGCGGCCGGACAGGACCTCCCCGTACGCCTGCATCAGGTCCGGCAGGCGCAGCGTCGACAGGTCGTCGCGCGACGGGTCGCCCGCGAAGCCCGCCAGCCGCAGGTCCCGGTAGGCGCAGCTCTTCTCGTACAGGGTGCGCAGGAAGCGGCCGTTGCCCAGCTCGTCGATCCACCCCTGCTCGACCACGTGCCCGCTGATGCTGCGCAGCTCCTCCAGCGCCTCGTCGTCCCAGCGGTCCCCGTTCGCGTCCGCCAGCACCCCGCCGATCGCGGTCAGTTCCGGCGGCCGGTAGCTCGGGAAGTCGACCCGGGTGGTGAACCGCGAGGACAGCCCCGGATTGGCCGACAGCAGCCGGTCCATCCCGGCCGGATAGCCCGCGAGGATCACCACCAGGTGGTCGCGGTTGTCCTCGGCCCGCTTCAGGAGCACCTGGAGGGCCTCGTCCCCGTACGCGTCGCCCTTGCTGTAGCCCGAATTGGAGAGGCTGTACGCCTCGTCGACGAACAGCACCCCGCCGATCGCGGAATCGATCAGCTCGTTCGCCTTCACCGCGGTCTGCCCCAGGAACTCGCCCACCAGGTCGGCCCGCTGCGCCTCCACCAGATGGTCCCCGCCGAGCAGCCCGAGCGCGTAGAAGACCCGGCCCAGGATCCGGGCCACCGTCGTCTTGCCCGTGCCGGAGGGGCCCGAGAAGACGAAGTGCCGCTTCGGCGGCTGTACCGGCAGCCCCTGACCGGCCCGCAGACGCGCCATGTGCAGCTGCGCGGAGAGCGCCTTCACCTGCCGCTTCACCGGCTCCAGGCCCACCATCCGCTCCAGCTCCGCCAGCGCCTCCGCCAGCGCCGCCGGGTCGGCCGGCCCGGCCGGCAGCCCCCCGGGCGCGCCCTGCGGCGGTACCGGCGCCTTGCGCCGCGCGCCCTCCGCCCGGCCCGCCGGAGGCCCGGGCTGCGCCAGCGGGCCGGGCGGCAACGGCCCGGGTTCCGCCTGATCGTCCGGCGCGATGTCCTGGACGGGCCCGCCGCCGCCGAGCGCCACCGCCGCGAAGTCCCCGCCGACCGGGGTCGGGCCGTGCCCGGCGTAGCCCCCGTAGCCGGAGTGGCCCGCGAGCCCCGCCAGGCCGGCCATGCCGTCGGAGTCGTCGCCGTCCTCGATCGCGGTCAGCCGGGCCGCCGTGTCCATGAACGACGGATCGACCCGGTGCACCGCCCGGTACAGCGGCAGGGCCGCCGCGCTGCGCCCGGTGCCCTCGTGTGCCCGCGCCAGCCAGTACCGCAGCTCCTTGCGCTGCGGCTGCTCGCTGCGGCACCGCATCAGCGCCGCCGACAGCATCGGCTCCGCCTGCCCGTACATCTCGAGGCGGACCCGGGCCATCCCGCCGAACAGGCCCGCCTCGATGCCCAGCAGCTGATCGTCCACCAGCGGTTCCGTGTGCCGCACCAACTGTTCCCAGTCCTTGACCAGGTAGGCCCGGCAGGCGTGCAGGAAGCGCACCTGCGCGTCGGTGTCCACCGGCGGCAGGGCGGCCAGCGCCTGGTCCAGCTCGGGCACGTGGCGGCCGTCCAGCCAGTGGGAGGCGTGGGCCAGCAGCAGATCCCGCCGGCTCTCCAGTACCGGCTGCACCCACCAGCCGAGCCAGTACCAGGAGTTCAGCGTCCGCCGGTGCCGGGCGCGCTGCTCGCCGAAGCGGTCGCGGTGCGCGTACATGCGCAATAACGCGTTGGTGGTGTCCACCCGCAGCGCGTGCAGGCCCAGCCAGGCGTCGGCCATCGCGGGATCGAGGCGCACGGCCGCCCGGAACTCCTCCTCGGCCTGCGGATACGCGCCCATGGTGCAGGCGTCGACCCCCCGCAGCCAGGCGAGTTCGGCCGGGGCGTGCGTGCCCGGCGTGCCGAAATCCATCAGGTCCCCCACAAGCCCGCCCCCGTGGTGCGCGGCAACCCTCGTGTCTCGCACGCGAGTTGCCTGTTGCGCCGATGAAATCAGGGCTGCATCGTACCTTCGGTTCCGCACCATACGTAGGGCGCGGCGGCCCCGGTTCGGGCGGGCGCCCCGGCCCCGTGCGGTGACGGAGGGTGAGGGCTGGCGGGGAGGCGGCGCGCGGGCCGCCGGTGCCCGACCCGGGCGCGGGCGCGGCGAAGCCCCCGATCACGGGGGAACAATCGGGGGCTCCGTGTCCGCGGAGGCCCGCAAGGGCCCCGCATTGAGAACGTAAGGCCGGTGCGGTATCCGGGTCAAGACGGTCCGTGACGGCTGCCGCGGCCCGGATTCCGGGGGCGGTTCAGGCCCGGGGGAGCCCGTCACCCTCGGTGAGGGAACTGGCCGTTCGTGCGATCGCAGGGGCCCCGCAAGACCACTCGTATCCCGTACCGCACTGGCGTACCAGGGTGTCGGCGTAGGGGCGCGAAGGATCGTCCGCGAAGTGCGCGAGCTCCGCGCGCTCCCATCCGTCCCAGAAGTCGGAAAGTTCACCACCGTCCCGGTTTCGCCCGCGCCCCCAGGACTGCGCCCGGGGCGTCTCCATCCACAGCAGCCGTGCCAGGCGCGGGCGCAGCGCCCGCCGCCCCGCCCCGACCCCCTCGACCAGGACCACCGGCGCCGGCTCCAGCACCCGGAGCGGACCGAAGGCGCGCTCGGCCCAGTCGTACGGGGCCCAGCGCGCGGGCCGCCCGGCGGCGAGCGGCTCCAGTACCTGCGCGCGCAGCCGGTCCTCCCAGCCGAAGAGTTCCTCGTGGGTGGCGACGTCGTCCAGGTGCAGCACGGGCGCACCGCCCAGCGCGGCGGCCAGCCGCCCGGCGAAGGTGCTCTTCCCGGAGCCGGCGTGCCCGTCGATCCCGACGAGCCGCACCGGACCGAGGGACGGCGGCAGTGCGGCGAGCTCCCGCGCGAGCGGCTCAAGTGTCGGACACGACCGGTACGGCTCCACGGGGTCCAGCCTACGGCCGGACCGGTCGTCCCTCCCGACACGGGGACGCGGCTTCGGCGCGGGGCCACCGGGAACTGGAAGGGTGGAGCCACCGAAGCCCGACCACCCCTGGGGGAACCTCGCGATGACCGCACCCACACCGCGCAGGGCCGTACTCGTCGCCGCACTCGCGGTCGCCACCGCGGCCACCGCCGCCACCGTCTCCGGCGGCGGCGCCTCGGCCGCCGCCCCGCCGGCCCCCCGCGGGCCGGGCCGCGGCGTCGACAACCGCTTCTGGCACTCGTACGAGCACTGGCGGGCCGGCATCCACCAGGGCACCACCGCCGTCGACGGCGCCCGCCCCGGCCTGGAGATCGGCGCGGCGGCCGGCCGCACCGAGTACGCCGACCCGCACACCGGGAGGAAGAGCACCTGGGAGTACGCGACCTGGACCTCCCCGGTACACCGCTCGACGGTGCCCGCCACCGAGGCCATCGCCTCCTGGAACGCCCGTACCCCCGCCGGTACCTGGATCCAGATCGAACTGCGCGGTACCTACACCGACGGCGCCGCCACCCCCTGGTACGTCATGGGCCGCTGGGCCTCCGGCGAACGCGACATCCGCCGCACCTCGGTCGACGGCCAGACCGACGGCAGGTCGACCGTCTGGACCGACACCCTCGCCGTCGACGCCCCCGCGAGCGGGCTGCGCATCACCGACTGGCGGCTGCGCCTGACCCTGTACCGCACGCCCGGCGCCGGCCGGGGGCCGACGGTCTGGCTGGCCGGCGCGATGGTCTCCGACGTCCCGGACCGCTTCACCGTCCCCGCGGCCGCCCCTTCCGGCCGGGCCCACGAGCTCAAGGTCCCGCGCTACTCGCAGGAGACCCACACCGGCCGGTACCCCCAGTACGACAACGGCGGCGAAGCCTGGTGCAGTCCCACCTCCTCGCAGATGATCATCGAATACTGGGGCGGCCGGGCCAGTGCCTCGGCGCTGACCTGGGTCGACCCGAAGTACTCCGACCCGCAGGTCTGCCACGCCGCCCGTTCCACGTACGACGCCGCCTACAAGGGCTGCGGCAACTGGCCCTTCAATGCCGCCTACGCCGCCACCTACCGGGGCCTGGCGGGAGTCGTCACCCGGCTCGGCTCCCTGACGGAACTGGAGACCCTGGTCCGCGCGGGCATCCCGGCCATCACCTCCCAGTCCTTCCTGCCGGGGGAGCTCACCGGCGCGGGCTACGGCACGGCCGGCCACCTGATGACCGTCGTCGGCTTCACCGCGGCGGGCGACGTGGTCGCCAACGACCCCAACGCACCGGACAATCCGTCCGTCCGCCGGGTCTACAAGCGCCGGGAGTGGGAGAACATCTGGCTCCGCACCAAGCGGTACGACGCGAACGGCAAGGTCAGAAGCGGTACGGGTGGTGTCTGCTACCTCTATGCTCCCGCCAGGCCGACACCGAACCAGCTCGGCGCACTCCAGGCACTCGGCCTGGCCTGACCGGGCACGGCCGGCAGACGCGGGCCGGACGAGTTCATCCGCGGACACGTGAGCGAAACGCGAAGGGCCTGGACACCATGACAGAGAAGACCTCCCGCGTCCCGGGCGAAGAGGCCCATCGCGCCGCCGGCCCCGTTGGTGCTCCGGTCATCCTGAGCAACGAGCCCGGCTCGTTCGCCCGGGGCGTGCTGGCCCGGCGCCACCCCGCCCTCATCCGGCAGGTACGAGACGCCTTCCCGTACGCCCGCCGACAGCACGCGGCGCTCGACGCGCTGCTGGACGAGATCACCAACGGCGTCATCGAACCGCTCGCCCCCGCGGAACACGACCACGAGCGCTGGGCGGCCTGGGGGCAGGAGCACTTCGGGCGCTCGTGGTACGACGCCCCGTTCCTCTGGGCGGAGAGCTACTTCTACCGCCGTCTCCTCGCCGCCGTCGGGTACTTCGGCACGGGCCCGTGGCAGGGAGTCGACCCGTTCGCGCCGTTCAAGAGGGCCGAACTCCCCGGCGAGGCAGTGGAGGAGGAGCTGCGGGCCCTCGACGCGCTCGCGGACGCGCCGGCGCACGAGCGGGCCACGGCCCTGCTCCACGCCTCGCTCTGGGGCAACCGCGCGGACCTCGGCTTCCGCGTTTCGGCGGACGAGGCGACGGCCGGCGGCGCGGTCGCCTCCGCGCTGGTCGCCGACGACAGCGCCGCGCTGTGGCAGATCCTGCCCGCCCACGCGTCCTCCACCGTCGCCGTGGTGGCGGACAACGCGGGACGTGAGCTGATCCCGGATCTGATCCTCACCGACCACCTTCTCGGACACCGGCACGCCGAACGGGTCGTGCTCCACGTCAAGCCCCACCCCTACTACGTCTCCGACGCGATGACGGCTGACGTCGTCGACTGCCTCCGTCGCCTCACCGAGGCGCCCGGAGAGGCCGGCAGGATCGGCGGCCGGCTGTGGAAGGCCATGACGGCGGGAAACCTGGAGATCCGCACCCACCCGTTCTTCTGCGCACCCCTCCCGTACGAGGACATGCCCGACGACCTGCGCCGCGAGTTCGCGAGCGCCACGCTCACCCTCCTGAAGGGCGACCTCAACTACCGTCGCCTCGTGGGCGACCGGCGGTGGGACGCCACGGTGCCCTTCGCCGATCTCACCGCGTACTTCCCGGGGGCCGTAGCGGCGCTCCGGACCCTGAAGTCCGACGTCGTCGTCGGCCTGGAGCAGGGAACACTGGACGCCCTCGAACGGTCCGGCGCCGCCTGGCGCACGAGCGGAACTCACGCGCTGATCCAGGTGCGACGGTAGACCTGGGGCGCCGGTGGTGGTCAGCGGCGCGGGGCGCGGGGATCCGGCTTCCCCCGTGGTGACCGCAGGCGGACCATTCGACGGCAGCACCGGGTCCATCAGAGCCCTGGGCCTGCTCGGCTTCGCACTCCCCGCCACCCTCGGCGTGTTCCGGGGCGCGCCCCTCCTCGGCCGCGAGAGCGAGAGCGGAACCGCCAAACTCGCCCTCACCCAGGGCATCGGGATCGAGACGGTGCTCTACCTCGGCGCGGTCGCCGCCCTGATCGCACTGATCCTGTTCGTCCTGCGCCCTGCGGGGAACACCGCCGCGGCCCGCTCCACCGACAGCAGCACGACGGCCGCCGCCGCGACCGCCGGCCTCTGACCGACCACCGCACATCACCCACCCGGGGGACCCCTCATGGCAACGAAGAAGAACCTCCAGGCCGACCGGGCCGGCGTCGCCCACAAGGTCCGCTACGCGCTGAGCAACCCGACCCGCATCGCCCCGTACGTGAAGCGCGCGGCCCGCGACACCTGGCTGCGCCACAAGCACCCCGACCACGTCGGCTACTACCGCGCGGTGATGGCCTGCGACACCGGCCGTGACCCCGAGGCAGCCGTCGGCAGCCAGACCCACGACCGGTGGCTGGCGCTGGGCAAGATGCAGTTCGACTACCTGATGGAGCACGGCCTCACGCCCGGCCACCGCATGCTCGACATAGGCTGCGGCAACCTGCGGGCCGGCTGGCGCTTCATCGAACACCTCGACCCCGGCCACTACTACGGCATCGACATCTCGCCCGACATCCTCATCGCGGCGAAGCAGACCCTCACCACGCGGGGCCTGCAGGACAAACTGCCGTACCTGACCATCACCCAGGACCTCACCCTGGACTTCCTCCCCGACCGTCACTTCGACGTGGTCCACGCGCACAGCGTCTTCTCCCACTCGCCGGTGGAGATCATCGACGAGTGCCTGGCGCACGTGGAGCGTGTCCTGGCTCCGGGAGGCTGGTTCGACTTCACCTTCGACCGCACCGAGGGCGCCGAACACCAGGTACTGCGCGAGGACTTCTACTACCGCACCCGAACGCTGGTGGACCTCGCCGCCCGGCACGGACTGACCGCCCGCTTCATGGACGACTGGGAGCGGCTCGGGCACGGCCAGTCCAAGATCCGCGTCACCGCCCGCTGACGGATCCCGGCAGCCGCCCCGTCCCCGCCCCGTGACCGCTGACCGCCACGGCCGGGGCGGTCACGCGGGCAGCAGCACCGCTCCGGCCGCGCCGATCCCGTACGCCCACAGGGGCGCCGCCCGTACCGGGATCACGAGGCACCCAGCCGCAGCCCGTCGGTGACGATCACATCGGAGGTGACCAGCGCCTGCTCGGCACTGACCCGGGTCATGAACACGAACGGGGGGATGACCGGGGGAGCGGGCAGCCCCTCAGGACTGAAGGTGACGCACAGCAGGCCCTCGATGCAGCCGCTGAACCGGCTCAGGTAGAGGGTGACGTCGCCCCGCAGCTCCAGGGAGGCCGCCGAGAGCCCGTACTCCTCCCGCCCGTCCCGCGTGCGCAGCCGGTAGTCGCGCAGCGAGGCCGCCCGCATCTTCAGCACCAGCACCGTCAGCGGTCCGTCCACCGTGGGCACCTGTGTGACACCCGCCAGCGCGAAGCCCTCGGGGGCGAAGAGCGAGGCGGTGACCGTCGGCGGGGTCCGCACGGCCGTCGGGGGCCCGGCGGCGGGCGCGGCCCTCGCCTGCGGGGCGCCCGCCACCAGCGCGGTGAGCAGCACCACCGGCAGCGCGGCGGCCAGCGTCCGCGGACCGCTGCCGTCCAGGCTCGGCACGTACGGCTTCGGGCCCGCGCCCGCTTCGCCGCCCGCCTCCCCACCCGCCCCTCCGGCGTCCTTCGCGCCGGGCAGCGGGGTCCAGCCGAAGGCCAGGGCGCTCCCCGCGATCCCCAGGAACATCCCGACCAGGAAGCCGCCCAGGTTGGTCGCGACGAACGACAGCACGGACAGCAGCAGGGCGTGCAGGGAGACGTAGGCCCGGGCCTGCGGCAGGAACCACAGGAACAGCCCGGCCAGGACCAGCGCCACGCCGATCCCGATCGCCGCGATCCCGCCCAGACCCAGGCTGACCAGCACCGTCAGCGGGGAAAGCGGCACCAGGAGCAGTTCGATCCCGCCCAGCAGGATCAGCAGGCCGCCCCAGAACGGCCGGGTCCGGCGCCAGACGCGCAGCCGCAGCCGCTGCTCCGGGAACGGCAGCCGCCGGGCCGGCCGCCCGCCGCGGGGGCCGCGCGCGGTGCGCGCGGTGCGCATGCCCAGGAGCGCCGCGCGCACGCCCGCGGGCACCGCGCGTACGCCTAGAAGCACTGTTTGCCGTCCAGGCTGACGCTCAGCTTCATGCCCTTGAGCCTGAAGTTGCCGCCGGTCGCGGACCAGGCGTGCGACTTCACGCCCAGCACCTCTATGTTCCCGGCCTGGAGGCCGAACTTGCCCGGCTCGCCCCGGACCCCGTCGACCTGGTCCAGGGTCGAGGCGTCCCGGCCGATCTGGGCCGTGCCGAAGATGGCGTCGCCGTCGAGGTCCTCGCCGTCGATCACCAGGTTGCTGGCCGTGACCTCCCCGGCGGGACCGCCGGCCGTCAGCTTGAAGACCGCCGTCCCGAGCGGGGTGCCCACCTGGGCGGACTGGCAGATGTCGCTGAGCGTGGCCTCGCCGATGCCCAGCAGGGCCACCGGGTGCCCCTTGCCGTCGACGGAACGGTCCGTGTGCACGGAGGAGGCGAGGCCCTTGCTGCTCAGTTTGGAGGAGGAGACCTGGAAACTGGTCCCCGATACGGCGAAGGAGGCGGCGAGCGCTCCTTGCGCCATGACCATGGCCAGCGCCCCGACCGCGACGACCGCGGGCATCGCGACGGCGGCCGTCTTCTTCCAGTTGACCCGGCCCTCGGAGGGCCGTTGCGTGCTCTTGCCGGTACCCATGATGTTCCTCCCGTACGTCGTCAGGTGCGCAGGGAAGTGCGGAGCGAGCTCGGCACACAGGTCTGCCATACTTCGGGCATCCTGTGGCAGTTCGAGGCTAGGGCTGAATTTGAATAATAGTCAACAGCGTGGAACGACCGAACGTTCGCAGGTTCGCAGGGCCGAACTCATAGCAACCGGACGCAAGTTGTTCGCGGACACCTCGTACGACGCGCTCTCCATGGACGACATCGCCAGACACGCGGGAGTCGCCAAGGGGTTGATCTACTACTACTTCAAGAGCAAGCGCGGCTACTACCTCGCCATCGTCGAGGACTCGGTCGCCGAACTCGTCGCCCGCGCCGGCGGCGAGAGCGACCTCTCCAACGCCGAACGGGTCCGCCGGACCATCGACGGCTACCTGCACTACGCCGAGCACCACCACGCCGCCTACCGCACGATCGTCACCGGCGGCGTCGGCTCCGACGCCGAGGTCCTCGCGATCCGCGACGCGGTCCGCGAGCAGTTGGTCACGACCATCGCCGAGGGCGCCTACGGGCGCCGGACGCTCCCTCCGATCGCCCGGCTCGCCCTCGTCGGCTGGCTCTCGGGGGTCGAGGGGATCACCCTGGAATGGATCGGCGGTCTCGGCGGCGCGGGTGCGCCGGGCGCCTCCGGCCTGCCGGGCCCCGGCACGTCGGGCCCCGGCACGTCGCGGCCCGCCATGTCGGGCCCCGACCCGGAGCCGGCGGCGCCGGACCAGCCCGGCCGCGCCGAACTGGGCGCCCTCCTGGTCCGCCAGCTGCGCGCCACCCTCACCGTGATCGAGGAATTCGTCCCGGAGTGCCCCGCTCCGCCCGTTCCCGACGACCCGGCCGCCCACCGAGTCGATCTTGCACCGGTGACGGGAAGCCCCTGATCGGGCATACTCAACCCGCCGCAGCCTCTGAACAGCCCCTTCCGCGATCCGGGAGGGGCAGCATCGGCTGTGAGAGAACCGAGACCCGGCGTCGCGTCACACACCTCACGCGTCGCCGCCGTGCCCGACGAGGGAGGAGAGCGCCGCCATGACCGACCGCGCCCCGCAGCCGGTGGACCGTCAGCTGCCCACCGAGGAGTCCCGGGACCTCCTCGCGCTCGTACGCGAGATCGCCCAGCGTGAGATCCGCCCCCGGGCCGCCGAGGAGGAGGACTCCGGGCGGTTCCCGCGCGAGGTCTTCACCCTGCTTTCCGAGGCGGGCCTGCTCGGCCTCCCGTACGCCGGAGAGTTCGGCGGCGGCGAGCAGCCGTACGAGGTCTACCTCCAGGTCCTGGAGGAGCTGGCCGCGGCCCGCCTGACCGTCGGCCTCGGCGTCAGCGTGCACTCCCTGGCCTGCCACGGCCTCGCCGGCTACGGGACCAAGGAGCAGCAGGCATCCCACCTTCCCTCGATGCTCGGCGGCGGGCTGCTCGGCGCCTACTGCCTCTCCGAGCCGGCCGCCGGCTCGGACGCCGCCTCGCTGTCCACCAAGGCCGTGCGCGACGGTGACGACTGGATCATCACCGGCACCAAGGCGTGGATCACCCACGGCGGTGTCGCCGACTTCTACACCGTCCTCGCCCGCACCGGCGCCCCGGGCCCCAAGGGCATCACGGCCTTCCTGGTCCCCGGGGACGCCCAGGGCCTCACCGCCGCCGTGCCCGAGAAGAAGATGGGCATGAAGGGCTCGCCCACCGCCCAGCTTCACTTCGACGGCGTACGGGTGCCGGACGCGCGCCGCATCGGCGACGAGGGGCAGGGCTTCACCATCGCCCTGGCCGCGCTGGACGCGGGCCGCCTCGGCATCGCGGCCTGCGCCATCGGCGTCGCCCAGGCGTCGCTGGACGAGGCCCTGGCCTACGCCCTGGACCGCAAGCAGTTCGGGCACCCCATCGCGGACTTCCAGGGGCTGCGCTTCATGCTGGCCGACATGGCCACCAAGATCGAGGCGGGCCGTGCGCTGTACCTCGCGGCGGCGCGGCTGCGCGACGCGGGCAAGCCGTTCTCCCGCCAGGCGGCGATGGCCAAGCTGTTCTGTACCGACGCGGCCATGTCCGTCACCACGGACGCCGTGCAGGTGCTCGGCGGCTACGGCTACACGGCGGACTTCCCGGTCGAGCGGCTGATGCGCGAGGCGAAGGTGCTCCAGATCGTGGAGGGCACCAACCAGATCCAGCGCATGGTCATCGCCCGCCACCTGGCGGGCCCGGAGACCCGCTAGGGCGGGGGAGCGGGGGCGGGGGAGCGGGGCGGCTCTGGGCGGGGCCGTTTCGCTCGGGTCAGCCCCCGAAGAGGGGTCCGCTCGGCCAGATCGGCGAGGAGGCGACCCGTGCCCACTCGGCGTCCCGCCGACCGGGCACGGTCCGGCCGTCGGCGGCCCAGCGGGCGATCATGGCGCTGTAGATGGGCGGATCGGGATGCCGCTGCCGGAACCCCTGCTGAACCGATTCTTCGTAACCGGGCGGTGTCATCCGCCGCCGACGTCCCGCCCTTGGCGTGGCTGTCTCAACCGTGCTCATGCCCGGGCAACGCGGCACGCGAGCCCCGGGTAATCGCCACGGCCCCCCGAGGATGCGTTCGAGGCGTAGCGGGTGGCGGGGGACGAGGCGGCGGGTGGGGCGGCGGGGGTGCCTGGGTGGTGGGGGCGGGTGGGGGCGTGGGGGGTG
>NZ_JBEOXU010000034.1:0-52933 GCF_040296725.1 Streptomyces sp. NPDC002044 | reverse complement strand
GCCGCGGCCGCGCGTTCGTCCAGGGTGGTCATGCGGTCGCCTCCGGCACGGGGGCCCAGGTGGGAGTGGTCCAGTGGCCGGGGACCCGGGCCTCCGGGGGCTGTGCGAAGGGGACCTCGCCGTCGGGGCGGGCGGAGCCCCGGGCGAGCAGGCGCAGGTAGACCTCCTGGAAGGCGGCGACGTTCTGCTCGACGGTGAACAGTTCCAGGGCCCGCGCGCGGGCCGCCGAGCCGAGCCGCTGGGCCCGCTCGGGGTCCCGCAGCAGGGAGAGGCAGGCGTCGGCGAGGGCCCGCGGGTTGCGGGGCGGGACGACGAGGCCGGTGCCGCCGATGACCTCCTGGACCGCGCCGACGTCGGTGGAGACGGTGGCCCGGGCGCAGAACATCGCCTCGGCCAGGGTGATCGGGAAGCCCTCGATCACGGAGGACAGCACGACGACGCGGCCGGAGCCGTACGCCTCGGCCGTCGAGGGGGTGTCGGGGCCGCCGATCTCCTCGAAGGTGACGGGGTTCTCGCCCGCGGTCACGGCGTCGACGGCCTCGTCGGGGAAGAGCTGTGCGGCCAGCGACCGGCAGTCGGCGAGGTACTGGGGGGCCACGGCCGTCGCGAAGATCCGCAGCCGCGCCCGGGGTTCGGCCCGGCGCACCTCGGCGAAGGCGTGCAGCAGGGCGACGAGGTCCTTGGCGGGCTCGATCCGGCCCACCCACACCAGCGTGTCGGGGTCCCCGCAGTCCGCGGTCTCCCCGACGGCGGCGAATCGGTCCGCCTCCATGCCCGGGTAGACCGTCCGCAGCTTGTCGCGCGCCGCCCCGCAGCGCTCCTGCCAGCGCCGGGCGTGCGCGTTCCCCGGGGTGAGCAGGTCGGCCCGGTCGTAGATCTCGGCGGCCAGCCGGACGTGGAAGGCGGCGAGCAGCGCCCGGACGGCGGGCCGGGCGTCGGGGCCCTGGCCGAGGTAGTGGGCCCGCAGCTGCACCCCGTACTCGGTGACCAGCAGCGGGACTCCGAAGAAGCGTTTGGCCAGCAGTCCGGGGAGCGCGGCCACTCCGCCCGCCGCCGCGTGGCTGACGTCGACCTCGCCGAGCCCGGACTCCCCGTACCAGTCGAGGGACAACGGGCGCAGCACGCGCTCCAGTTCGTCCACGAACTCCAGCAGGTCGGGCACCTGGGCGGCCTGCACGGCACGGTGGGCGCCCGTCGCCCGGCAGGCGGACTCCACGGCCCGCACCGCGGACTCGGAGCGCAGGGCCGCGTACAGCCCGCCCTGCTCGCGGGCGAGTTCGGCCAGCCCGTACAGCCCGGACGCGAAGGGTCCGGCCTCCCCGGCGCAGGTTCCGTGGACCAGCTCGCGGAAGGCTCCGGTGAACCGGCGCCGCTCGCGCCGGGAGTACGTCCGGCCGTCGTCCGCCGGGGCCCAGAGGGGGGCCGTGCGGACCCGGGTGACGTGGTCGGGCAGCGGGACCCGGGTGCGCTCCTGCTCGGCGCTGCGGCTCAGCGCGTACAGCTCGAACTCGTGCTGCGGGAGGCCGCGCACGAGCCGGTCGCACCACAGCCTGGCCTCTCCGGTGGCATACGGATAACCACCTTCCGTGAGCAGTCCGATCCGCACGAGTGGCACCCCCGATCTCCCGTTCAGGCGGTCGCCGTCGGTCCGGTGACCCGCCGCGGATGAACTCAAGCGGATATGCCGAAGGCGCGACGGACGGTTGTCCGTCGCGCCACCGGAAGGGGTGAAGAGTCGTAACTTTCCCGTACGGTTCGCGTTCGAGCACGCTAGAAATGAGTGCGCCTACGCGAAGACCTCCCGCCGCACGGTGCGGCGCTCGGCGGCCAGACCCGGGTCCAGCGCCGGTACGGCGGCCAGCAGCCGGCGGGTGTAGGCGTGGGCGGGACGGTCGTAGACCTCGTCCACCGGGCCCTCCTCCACGACCTCGCCGCCGCGCATGACGGCGACCCGGTCGCTGACCTGCCGGACCACCGCCAGGTCGTGCGCGATGAACACCAGGGCGATGCCCGACTCCCGCTGGAGCTCCGCCAGCAGGGCGGTGACCTGCGCCTGCGTGGTCACGTCGAGCGCGGACACCGGCTCGTCGCAGACGATCAGCCGGGGCGCCGGGGCGAGTGCGCGGGCGATGCCCACGCGCTGGCGCTGGCCGCCGCTGAACTCGTGCGGGTAGCGGTCGTAGTGGCCGGGCTCCAGCCCGACGCGGCGCAGCAGCTCCCCGACCCGGGTGCGGATCGCGGCCGTGTCGCGTTCTCCGGCGGCGCGCAGCGGGTCGGCGATGGACTCCCCGACGCAACGGCGCGGGTTGAGGGAGGAGACGGGGTCCTGGAAGACCATCTGCGCGCCCGGAGCGAGCCCCGTCGTCTCCCGGCCGGCGTGCCGGACCTGGCCGGAGCTGGGCTCCAGCAGACCGACGAGCATCCGGCCCAGGGTGCTCTTGCCGCTGCCGCTCTCGCCGACGATCCCCAGGGTCTCCCCGGCGCGCACGGCGAGCGACACTCCCCCGACGGCCGTGACGGCCCGCTTCCCGCGCCCGAACTCCCGCCGCAGGGCGAGGGCCTCGACGACGGGCGGGCCGGCCTTCCCGGGCGCCGGTCGCCGCCCGGCCGCGGCCGGGGTGCCGGCCGGGGTCCGGGGCTCGCGCGGCGCGTCCAGCCGCGGTACCGCCGACAGCAGGGCCCGGGTGTACGGGTCACCGGGGGCGGACAGGACCTCGGACACCGGGCCCCGCTCCACGGCGGCGCCGTCCCGCATCACGAGCAGCTCGTCCACGTTCTCGGCGGCGACCCCCACGTCGTGCGTGACCAGCAGCAGTCCGAGGCCGCGTTCCTCGCGCAGCCCGTGCAGCAGGTCGAGTATCTGCGCCTGGACGGTGACGTCGAGGGCGGTGGTGGGCTCGTCCGCGATCAGCAGCCGCGGCTCGCAGGCGAGCGCCATCGCGATGAGGGCGCGCTGGCGCATGCCGCCGCTGAACTCGTGCGGCCGGGCGCGGGAGCGGCGCGCGGCGTCGGGGATGCCGACCCGGTCCAGCACCTCGACGGCCCGTGCCCGCGCCGCCCGCCGGGAGACGTCCGCGTGGACGCGGTGGACCTCGGCGATCTGGTCGCCGATGGCGTAGTACGGGTCCAGTGAGCTGAGCGGGTCCTGGAAGACCATGGCGGCGGTCCCGCCGCGCAGCCGGCGCAGCTCGGCGGCCGTCGCCGTCGCCACGTCCGTGCCGCCCACCCGCACGGTTCCGGCCAGCCGCGCGCCGGTGCCGCGGTGCAGCCCCAGCAGGGCGGCCGCGACGGTGGACTTGCCGCTTCCCGACTCGCCCACGATGCCCAGGGCGCGTCCCGCGCCGAGGGTGAAGGAGATGCCGTCCACCGCCCGTACGTACCCGCCCGGTCCGCCGACCGGGAAGTCGGCCACGAGGTCGCGCACCTCCACCAACGGCTCGGTCATGCGAGGGCCACCCTCCGGTCGGCTACGGCGTACAGCAGGTCGGCGAGCGCGCCGGCGACGACCACGGCGGTGCCGATGGCCATGACGACGCCGACGACGACGGGCAGGTCCACGACCCGGACGCCCTCGATCAGGGTCTTGCCGAGGCCGGGGATCCCGAACAGCGACTCCGTCAGCACGGCGCCGCCGATCATCGTGCCGAAGTCCACGGCGCTGAGCGCGATCACGGGGGCGACGGCACCGCGCACCGCGTGCCGGGTGACGACGGCCCGCTCCGCGACGCCGTAGGCGCGGAAGGTCCGGATGTGGTCCTCGGCGAGCGTCTCCAGGGTGGAACTGCGGGTGAGCCGGGCGTACTTGGCACTCTCGAAGACGCCGAGCGTGACCCAGGGCAGCAACATGTTCCAGGCCCACTGCTCGGGGTCCTCGCCCAGCGGCACGTAGGTGGGGAAGGGCAGCCACTGGAGGTACGCGCAGACCGCCATGAGCAGCAGCAGGCCCAGGATGAAGACGGGAGTGCCGGTTCCGGCGAGGGTGAGGACGGTCAGGACCCGCTCGGTGAGGCCCCCGCGGCGCAGTGCGGACAGCAGTCCGGTGCCGACGCCGACGACGAGCCAGATCACCAGCGCGCCGGAGGCCAGTGACAGGGTGGCGGGCAGCCGGTCGAGGATCAGCTCGGTGACCTGCCGGTCGTTCTGGTACGAGAAGCCGAGGCAGGGCGCGTCGCAGCGCAGGACCAGCCCGGCGCCGCCGGAGTAGTCGCGGCCCGTCAGCACCCCCTGGAGGAAGTGCAGGTACTGGGTGGGTACCGAGTGGTTCAGCCCGAGCTGTTCGCGCACCTGGGCGATCTGCGCCGGGTTGCAGCGCTCTCCGCAGGCGAGGCGGGCGGGGTCGCCGGGGGCGACGTAGAAGAGGAGGTAGACGATCACGGAGAGGGCGAGGAGCACGAACAGCGCGCCGCCGGTCCGTTTGAGCACGAACCGGGTCACGCCGTGCGCTCCTTCCTGGTGCCGACCCGCAGGCGCGAGCCCTCGCGCGGGTCGAGGGCGGTGCGGACCGCGTCGCCGAGCACGGTGAACGCGAGCACGGTGACGAAGAGCAGCCCGGCGGGGAGCAGGACGTAGGCGGGGTCGGCGCGGAACCAGGTCTGGGCGCTGGACAGCATCTGCCCCCAGGACGGGGTGGGTGGCTTGACACCGACGCCGAGGAAGGAGAGGGATGCCTCGGCGACGATGTTGGCCGGCACCTGGATCGCGGCGTAGGTGATGACGGGCGCTGCCAGGGAGGGCAGCAGTTCGCGGCGGGCGATCCGCAGCGTGCTGTTGCCGGACAGCCGGGCGGCCGAGACGAAGTCCAGGTCGCGCAGGGCGAGCGTCTGGGCCCTTACCATCCGGGCGGTGCCGCCCCAGCCCAGCAGGCCGATGACGAGGATCAGCAGCAGCGGCCGGGGGAAGTCGGGCGGGACGACGGCGGTGAGCGCGATGCCGAGCACGAGCATGGGCAGGGCGATCATCACGTCGGTGAGCCGGCCGATGAGCTGCCCGGCGAAGCGGCTGCCGAGGGCGGCGGCGAGTCCGGCGGCCAGCCCGAAGAGGATCTGCACGGTGGTCGCGCCGAGGGCGACGAGCAGCGAGATCCGCGCCCCGTACAGCAGCCGGGTGAGCAGGTCGCGGCCGGTGCCCGGTTCGACGCCGAGCCAGTGCTCGGAGGAGACGCCGCCGAAGGAGCCGAGCGGGACCCCGCCGCGGGCGGAGTCGACGAGGTCGTCGTGGTACGCGTGGGGGTCCTGGCCGGTGATCGCGGCGACCAGCGGTGCGGCGAGGGCGAGGAGGACGAGCAGCGCCAGGACGGCGGCGGCCGCGAGGGCCGCGGGGCGGCGGCGCAGCCGCCTCCCGGCCTGGCGCGCGGCGCCCGCGCCCGGGGGGACGGCCCCGGGCGCGGTCACCGACTGCGGTGCGGTGAGGGTCACTTGACGGAGACCTGCGAGATGTCGAGGACGCCGGTCCAGTCGCTGATGACGACGTTCTTGACGTCCTTGCCGACGAGCCGCTTGTAGACCGGGTGGAACAGCGGTACGGCCAGGGCCTGTTCGCCGATCTTCTTGTCGAGGGCGCCCCAGCGCCTGCCCGCGGCGGCGAGGTCGGTGAGCTTGGCGATCTCGTCGATCTCGGTGTTCACGGCCGGGTCGTCGAGCTGCGCGTGGTTGTAGTTGGAGCCGTTCGCCACGATCTGCCGGCCGTCGAAGATGGGGGCGAGGAAGGGGCCGCCGGACGGCCAGTCGGCGCCCCAGCGGGAGAGGAAGAAGCCGGGGGTGTTCTTGACGTCCCAGCGCTTCTCGTTGAAGGCGTTGTTCTCCAGCCCCTCCAGCTTGACCGTGATCCCGGCGGCGGCGAGGGCCTGCTGGACGGCGGTCGCGACCTCGGGGCTGGTCTGCCGGTTCTGGGCGGTGGAGTGGGTGAGGGTGACGGTGACGCCGTCGGGGAAGCCCGCCTCCTTCAGCAGCTCCTTCGCCTTGGCCGGGTCGCCCGTCTTGCCGGCGGGGAAGTGGTCGTAGGGCGCGTGGCCGAAAGCCTCGCGCTCGGGCAGGAAGGTGGTGGCCGCCTCGGCCAGGGCGGAGCCGCCCGCCGCGTTGACGACGCTGGTGCGGTTGATCGCGTAGGAGATCGCCTGGCGGACCTTCGGGTTGTCGAAGGGGGCCACCTTCGGGTTGAAGGCGAGGTAGTTGACGTAGCCGAAGTGGCCGGTGCCGACGCGTCCCTCCAGCTCCTTGTCGGTGCCGATCTGCGCGAGTTCGGCCGGGCCCAGGTTGGTGTCGGTGGTGATGGCGGCCGCGTCGGGACCGGAGCTGGTCGTCAGGCGCTGATTGATGACCGCGGCGTCCAGGCCGGAGCGGACGTCGATCTTGTCCGGGTAGGCCCTGCGCTCCTCGTCGGTCTTCTCGTCCCAGTGCTCGTTGCGCTCCAGGGTGAGGCGTTCGCCGTCGTTCTCGTTCTTGACGACCTTGTACGGGCCGGAGGAGACGGGGTGCTCCTCGTACGTGACGCCGTTGTCCTTGGCCTTGGGGACGGGGGCGAACTGCGTCTGGGTGGCGACGAAGGGGAACTCGCCCTCGGGTTTGCGGAGCGTGAAGACGATGGTCTTGGCGTCGGGCACGGCGATCGAGGCGAGGCCCTTGCCGCCGTCCTTGTACGGGCCCTCGTAGGTGTCGCCGCCGACGAGCCAGTCCCGCAGGTAGGGGGCGCCGCCCGACAGCTCGGCGGCGAAGGACCGCTCGATGCCGTACTTGATGTCGGCGCTGGTGATCGGGGAGCCGTCCTCGTACTTCAGCCCGTCCTTGAGGGTGTACGTCCACTCGGTGGCGTCGGCGTTGGGCCGGCCCGTGTCGGTGGCCAGGTCCGGCACGACCTTGGTGCCGGGGGCGCCGTCCTCGCGGTTGCGGGTGGTCAGCGTACGGAAGACCAGCGAGGGGACGTTGCCGCCGCCCGAGGTGTAGAGGCGGGCCGGGTCGAAGTCGCTCTGCGGCTCGGCGTTCAGGACGGTCAGGGTGCCGCCCTTCTGGGGCGCGCCCCCGGCGGCGCCGGGCTTGTCGCCCGCGGCTCCGGCGTTGTCCGCACCGTCCTTGGGGCCGCAGGCCGCGGCGCCCCCGGCCAGTACGAGGCTGACGGCGACCGCGGCCACGCGGCGCGATATGTGGGACTGACGGAACATCGGAAGAGGACCTCTCGGCGTGAAGGAAGGACGGAAGGGCCACGCGAGGGGCAGCGGTCAGCGGTCGGTCGGTACCGGAAGAACCGGAAGAACCGGAAGAAGGGCACCGTGACAGGAGAGGGCCGCGCCTGCGGGCATGAACGCACCCGGGCGCGGCGAAGATCGTGAAAGGGTCGCGGCGCTTACGGGTCGGCGTCAGCGACAGAGGATGTCGGCCACGCTGTGCGCGGCCACACCAAGCAGCGCCAGCTCAATGGCGGCGCTCGCGTTCATGGTGTGGAGGTGCGACATGCGGAGAACCATGACCGATGATCGGACAGGTTGTCAACGCGGCGGGTGCGCCCCCACCGGCACACATCCGCTTCCTACCTCTCAACCCCCGGGAAACACCCAGGGGTTGGGCTTGCACTGGATTCCGTCGATGTCGAGGGACTTCGTCTGCTGCTGCATGATCGGCGCGAGCGATCCCGGCGTGCGGCAGCTCACGTGCCCGTTCCCGAGCCGGTGCCCGACCTCGTGGTTGATGAGCATCTGGCGGTAGGTGAACATCTGGTCCGGCCCGTACGTCGCCGAGCCCTGCGCCCACCGGAACGCGTTGATCATCACGCGGTCGGTGGAGGCGGAGTCGCAGGAGACGTTGTCGACGGTGGTGTCCAGACTGGACTTGGCGCACCAGACGCCGGTGGTCCCGGGGCTGGCGAGGGTGATCACGAAGTCGGCCTCGCCGCCCGGCACCCGCTCGAAGGTCCGGGCGCCGCCGTGGCTCCAGCTGCGCGGGTCGTTGAGGGTGCGGTGGACGGCCTCGGCGAACAGCTGCGGGTCCAGCCCCAGCGCCTGTTCCACGTCGACCCGGTAGCGCACGAGCCTGCCCTTGCCCGGCGCCTTGGCCACGCCGGGCACGGTGTCGAAGGTCCCGGGCCCGGCCAGCTTCGGGTCGATGGGCAGCTGCTGGGCCATCTTCTGCTCGTACGTCAGCTCGGGCGCGGGGGCGGGCGCGGCGGGCGCCTGTGGCGTCACGCGCTCCTCGGAGCGGGATCCGGCGACGTGGCTGTCGGAGCCGCGCGCGGGCGCTCCGCCGGGGGCGGCCACCGGGCCGGGCTTGAGGATGTCCTCCTCGGAGACCACCTGGCCCGCGATCACGACCGCGAGGACGGTGGTGACGGCCACGGCCGCCAGACCGGTGTACGTACGGACCTTCAGGCCGCGGCCGGAGCCCTGGCGTTCGAGGGCCGGCTCGTCCACGCCCACGGCCACGGCCTCGGCGGGTTCGGCGAACGCGGCGGGCTTGCGCGGCCGGGGAACCTGGCCGCGCGGGCCGGTGGAGGTCACGGGGTCGAAGCCGGGCTCCGGCGGGCGCGGGACCGACGGGGTCAGGCTGACCTGCGGGAAGCCCACCGCGGGGGTGCCGAAGGCGGGGGTGTCGGAGTCCAGGACGGCGGAGCGGGCCGGGCCCGGGGCGGCGTGGACCGAGGCCGGCGCCCCGGTGCGGACGGTGGCGCGCGGCACGCCCTGCCAGTCCCCGTAGACGGAGCCGGAGCCGGGTCCGGAACCGTAGCCCCAGGCGCCGCCGGGCTCGTGCTGCTCGGGGTGGCCGCCGGTGCGGGCCCCGGGCGCGGGCCGCTCCCGGGGGGCGAACCCCTGGTGGGCGACGGTGGGTTCGGGCCGCCGCCGGGCGAACGGATCGCCGTACCGGTCCTCGTACGGGTCCTCGAACCGGTCCTCGTACGGATCCGGGTACGGGCCGTCGTACGGGCCCGCGTACGGGCTGGGCTCCGCAGGGGCTGCCGGAGCCGGCGCCACCCTTGCGGGGGCGGGGTCCTTGCGACTATGTCGTCCCACGGTCCTCAGCCTCTGCCGTCTTCGGTCGCTCGGTCGGTGTCGCCCGCACCGCTGTCGGTGTCGCGCAGCAGCTCCCCGAAGGCGGCGGCCACCACCTCGGGGTACTCCATCATCGCCACGTGCCCGGCCTCGGGAAGGCACAGCAGCCGCGATCCCCGGAAGGCCGCGGCGGCCTTGCGCGCCATACGGTACGAGACCAGTTGGTCCCGGCCACCGTAGACCAGCAGCGCCGGTGCGAGAACCCGCTGGGCCTGCCGCCACAGCCCGTGCTGGCCGCCGAGGGTGTAGGCGTCGACGATCCCGCGGGAGGTACGGGTCATCGCGTCCCAGAAGTACGGCAGGGCCATCCGCCGCTCCATCTCCTCCACGGCGGCCCGGAATCCGTCCGCTGTCACCCGGGAGGGGTCCCCGTAACAGAGGTCCGTCACCCCCCGGGTGCGCTGCTCGGCGGTGAACCCGCGAGTGAGGCGGCCGAAGAGCGCGGCCGTCCCCGGTACGGCGAGCAGCGCGGTCGGCACGGCCGATCTCTGCACGCGCAGCTCGGGCAGGGCCGGTGAGACCAGCGTCAGGGTGCGTACGAGGTCGGGCCGGACGGCGGCGACCCGGGTGGAGACGGCGCCGCCGAGGGAGTTACCGAAGAGGTGCACCGGACCGCGTCCCGCGGCGTCGAGGTGGCGGATGACCGCGCGGGCGAGTCCGGTGACGGAGTAGTCCCGGTCGGCCGGCGGCGGGGACCAGCCGAAGCCGGGCAGGTCGACGGCCTCGCCGTCGACGGTGCCGGCCAGCCGCTCCATGAGCGCCGACCAGTTCTGCGAGGAACCGCCGAGTCCGTGCACGAACAGCGCCGGCGGCAGGCCGGTGCGCAGGGGCGGCCGGACCCGGACGGCCAGTTCCAGCCCGGGGAGCGCGGCGGTGCGCATCCGCTCCCCGTCGGCCAGCCGGACCGCTCCCACCAGCGGGGAGGGCTCGGCGGTGGGCCGTACACCCGGCAGCTCGGTCGAAGACATGCGGCAATGTTACGAGACGATCACGCCGCACCTCTTGTGTTCGCGGTCACAGGGGCCGTCCGGGTCTGCCTGGCGGGGCCCGCGCGATCCTCCTAGGCTCGAAGGAGAAGAGGAGAAGGAAGCGAGGGGAGCGCTATGACTGTCGACCCTGCGGAGCCGGAGACCTTCCGCGAGCGGGATCCCGGGACGCTCGACGCGGAGGCGCCCGAGGCGGACGTCGCGGAACAGCTGGCGGACCTGCTGCCCGGCGAGGACGAGCCGGTCACCGGCGTGGACGCGGGCGAGGCCGCGGACGCGGACGCCGCCGAGCAGGCGCGGGTGGTGCCGCTGGACGAGGACGACTACCGCTGACCAGCGCCTCCGGGCGGTCCGTACCGCGAGAAAACTCGGCTTGAACCCTCCAGATTCGGTTACCGAAAAGTACGATGGCCGCGCGGCGCAGAGCGCACTGTGTTCTAACAGAAAGTGGGAGGCGGCGTGACAGCCATCGAGCAGACCGAAGCAGCGCGTCCGCGGGGCACGCGACTGCCGCGCCGAGCCCGACGCAACCAGCTGCTGGGCGCGGCCCAGGAGGTCTTCGTCGCGCAGGGCTACCACGCGGCGGCGATGGACGACATCGCCGAGCGCGCCGGCGTGAGCAAGCCGGTGCTGTACCAGCACTTCCCCGGCAAGCTCGACCTCTACCTGGCGCTGCTGGACCAGCACTGCGAGTCGCTGCTGCTGGCCGTGCGCACCGCGCTCGCGTCGACGACGGACAACAAGCTGCGCGTCGCCGCAACGATGGACGCCTACTTCGCGTACGTGCAGGACGAGGGCGGCGCCTTCCGCCTGGTCTTCGAGTCGGACCTGACGAACGAGCCCGCCGTGCGCGAGCGCGTCGACCGGGTCTCGCTCCAGTGCGCCGAGGCGATCTCGGACGTCATCGCCGAGGACACCGGCCTGTCGAAGGACGAGTCGATGCTGCTGGCCGTGGGCCTCGGCGGGGTCTCGCAGGTGGTGGCCCGCTACTGGCTGTCCAGTGAGAGCCCGGTCGCCCGGGACACGGCGGTGGGCCTGCTGACCTCGCTGGCCTGGCGCGGCATCGCCGGCTTCCCGCTGCACGGCGCCGAGCCGGGCGCCGAGGGCTGACCGGCCCGGCCGGGGCCGCTGTTCGCTGCGAGCGTGTCCGCTCCGCGCGATTCCGCTCCGCTCTCCGGGCTAATGTGGACCGCGTACGGCGCGGCTGATCGCGCGCAACGGACCGTCGGAGGGACAAAGCCGTGGAGGTCAAGATCGGCGTGCAGCACGCACCCCGGGAGATCGTGCTGGAGAGCGGCCTGAGCGCCGAGGAGCTGGAGGGCATCGTCGCCGCCGCACTGTCCGGCACGACGCCGCTGCTCAGCCTCACCGACGTCAAGGGCCGCAAGGTCCTGGTGCCGTCCGACCGCCTGTCCTACGTGGAACTGGGCGAGCCGAGCAGCCGCAAGGTCGGTTTCGGCGCGCTCTGACGCGACGGGTGCCCGGAGGGCGAGAACTGAGGGGAACGGCCCGGTGGTTGATACCACCGGGCCGTTTCCCTTTGTTCCGCTTCGGGTAGGAGGCCAGTGACCGGTTTGCCCCGACGTATGGGAGGGACCCCCATGCCGCTGATGGAAGCGCTCGGCTCTGCTCTGCTGGGACTCCTCTTGTCCGGAGCGGCCGCGCGAGTGCTCGCACGGCGGCTGCCCTCACAGAGAGTGGTGCTGGTCAGCGGGGTGCTGGGCGCGCTCTTCGGGGCGTACCTGACGCACTTCGCGCTGGGCCCCGGGCACATCAGCCTGACCGCGGCCCTGATCGGCGCCGGCCTGGTGTCGGCGGTGGTGCTGTCGCTGCTGCTGCGGCCGGCCCCGGGATCCCGCGGCCGCTCGCACCGGCCTCCGTTTTCGCTCCCCTCGGGGGGCTGAGCGGGACGACTGAACGGGACGCCGGACGACTGAACGGGACACGGAACGTACGCCGGCCTCCGGCGCGGAACCATCCGCGCCGGAGGCCGGCGTGTGGAGCGGGCCGGAAGCAGTGCCCGGCGGTCACGGAGTCAGGCGGCGAGGCCGAGGGCCGCCATCCGCTTGGTGTGGGCCTTGGTGATCCGCGTGAACATCTCGCCGACGGCCGCCAGGTCGAAGCCGGCCGCCATCCCGTCGACGCCGCCGACCAGCATGGTGGACAGCGCGTCGCGCTCGGCGACCACGCGCTGGGCCTGCGAGAGGGCCTCGCCCATCAGCCGCCGCGCCCAGAGGGCGAGCCGGCCGCCGCAGCGCGGGTCGGCCTCGATCGCGGCGCGCACCTTCTCGACGGCGAAGCCGCCGTGGCCGGTGTCGTCGAGCACGCCGACGACGAGGGCGCGGGTGTCGGTGTCCAGGTGGGTGGCGACCTCGCGGTAGAAGTCGCTGGCGATCGAGTCGCCGACGTACGCCTTGACCAGGCCCTCCAGCCAGTCCGACGGCGCGGTCTGGCGGTGGAAGTCGTCGACGCCCTTGGCGAAGGGCTGCATGGCGGAGGTGGGCTCGACGTCGATGGCGGAGAGCCGGTCGCGCAGCCGCTCGAAGTGGTGGAACTCGGCGGAGGCCATGGCCGCGAGCTCGGCCTTGTCGTCGAGGGTGGGCGCGAGCTTCGCGTCCTCGGCGAGACGCTCGAAGGCCGCGAGCTCCCCGTACGCGAGAGCGCCGAGCAGGTCCACGACGGCGGCCCGGTACTGCGGCGAGGCAGAGGCGGTCGCCCAGTCCTGAGCGGCGATGCCCACGGCTTCCGCGGCGGTGCTGTCGTCGGCGGGCGAGGCGTTTTCTACGGTCGGCATGCTCCGCACAATAGCCCGCCCAAAGGCGCCCCAAGGCACCACATCCGCTCACTGCCGACCTGGGTAAACGCGCCTACCCGGTGAATTCGCCCGACACAGCTGCGCGATTCCGGGGTACAGTGGTAATGCGCCTGCCGGAAACTCGGCGGGCCATCCGAATGAGGATGCCCGGTCGGTGGCCCGATCGGCTCCAACCGACCCGCCCTCGGTGTGGTGCGTGCGCGACTGCGCACAGCCTCCGCACGAGGGGCCCCCTCAGCGGCACAAGCGCTTGAGCGAAGGCTTAGTGGTCCCGCGCAGCTTCGTACGTACGTCGCAGTACTGCAAGCCAGGCACGGTACGACCCCCCTCGCCGCCTCGCGCCGCGTCTCACAGAAGAGGCAGCACCCTGACTACGTTCCGAGACCTCGGGATCCTTTCCGAGACCGCCGAAGCCCTTGAAGCCGTCGGCATCGTGTCCCCCTTCCCGATCCAGGAGATGACCCTCCCCGTCGCCCTTTCCGGCACGGACGTCATCGGCCAGGCCAAGACCGGTACCGGCAAGACGCTCGGTTTCGGCCTTCCCCTGCTGGAGCGGGTCACCGTCCCCGCGGACGTCGAGGCGGGCCGGGCCCGTCCCGACCAGCTCACCGACGCCCCGCAGGCCCTCGTCGTGGTTCCGACCCGCGAGCTCTGCACCCAGGTGACCAACGACCTGCTGACCGCGGGCAAGGTCCGCAACGTCCGCGTCCTCGCCATATACGGCGGCCGCGCGTACGAGCCACAGGTCGAGGCGCTCAAGAAGGGCGTCGACATCATCGTCGGCACCCCGGGCCGCCTGCTCGACCTGGCCGGGCAGAAGAAGCTCGACCTGTCGCACGTCCGGGCCCTGGTCCTGGACGAGGCCGACGAGATGCTCGACCTGGGCTTCCTGCCCGACGTCGAGCGGATCATGAGCTACCTGCCGCCGAAGCGTCAGACCATGCTGTTCTCGGCGACCATGCCGGGCGCGGTCATCGGCCTGGCCCGCCGGTACATGACGCAGCCGACGCACATCCGCGCCGTCTCCGAGGACGGTGAGGGCGCGACCGTCGCCAACACCACGCAGCACGTCTTCCGTGCGCACAACATGGACAAGCCGGAGCTCGTCTCCCGCATCCTGCAGGCCGAGGGCCGCGGCCTGGCCATGATCTTCTGCCGCACCAAGCGCACGGCCGCCGACATCGCCGAGCAGCTGGAGAAGCGCGGCTTCGCCTCGGGCGCCGTCCACGGCGACCTGGGCCAGGGCGCCCGCGAGCAGGCGCTGCGCGCGTTCCGCAACGGCAAGGTCGACGTGCTGGTGTGCACCGACGTCGCCGCGCGCGGCATCGACGTCGAGGGTGTGACCCACGTCATCAACTACCAGACGCCGGAGGACGAGAAGACCTTCCTGCACCGTGTGGGCCGCACCGGCCGCGCGGGCAAGAAGGGCATCGCCGTCACCCTGGTCGACTGGGACGACATCCCGCGCTGGCAGCTGATCAACAAGGCGCTGGAGCTGGACTTCCACGACCCGGTCGAGACGTACTCCACGTCTCCGCACCTGTTCGAGGAGATGAACATCCCGGCCGGCACCAAGGGCACCCTGCCGCGCTCCGAGCGCACGCGGGCCGGCCTGAAGGCCGAGAACCTCGAGGACCTGGGCGAGACCGGCGGCCGCGGTGGCCGTGGCGGTCGCGGAGCGGCCCCCGCCGCCGCCCCGGTCGCCGAGGAGCGTCCGGCCCGTACCCGTACGCCGCGCCAGCGCCGTCGGACGCGCGGTGGTTCCGAGTCCGGCGTCGAGGCCGTGGCCGTGGCCGCGCCGGTGACCCCGGTGGCGGACGCCCCCGAGGTCGCGGCCGCCGACGAGCCGCGCAGGCCGCGCCGCCGCCGCACCCGTGGCTCGGTTCCGGCCGCCGCGCCGGCTCCGGCCGTCGAGGTCGCCGTGGCCGCCCCGGTCGCGGTCGCCGCTCCGGTCGCCGTGGTGGAGGCCCCCGTGGCCGTCGCCGCGGTCGTGGCGGAGGAGGCTCCGGTCAAGCCGAAGCGCACCCGGACCCGCAAGGCCGTCGCCGCGGTCGCCGAGGCCGCCGTGGTCGAGGCTCCCGTCGCGGTGGAGGTCGCCGAGGACGCTCCGGTCAAGCCGAAGCGCACCCGGACCCGCAAGGCCGTCGCCCCGGCCGCGGACGCCGTCGTCGCCGAGGCCCCCGAGGCCCCGGCCGATGAGGCCCCCGCGAAGCCGAAGCGCACCCGGACCCGCAAGGTCGCGGCCGTCCCGGTCGCCGAGGCCGCCGCCCCGGCCGAGGCCGCCGAGGAGGCTCCGGTCAAGCCGAAGCGCACCCGGACCCGCAAGGCCGCCGCCGCCCCCGAGGCGTAAGCACCGTCCGACGGCCCGGTTCCCCGCTCAGGGGGGCCGGGCCGTCGGCGTGTCCGCGGGTCGACCGGCCAGTAACGTGAGCCGCATGAGCAAGCCCCCGCGCCTGACCCTGCCGTCCGCCGCCCGTGCGCACCGCCTCGTCACCGACCGCGGTGCCTTCGCCGTGCACGAGGCCGGCGAACCCGTCCGAGGCACCGCCCTGCTGGTCCCGGGCTTCACGGGCAGCAAGGAGGATTTCGTCGCCCTGCTGGAGCCGCTGTCCGCGGCCGGGTACCGGGTGGTCGCCGTCGACGGACGCGGGCAGTACGAGACCCCGGGGCCGCGCGAGGAGGAGGCGTACGCGCTGGAGGAGCTGGCGCGGGACGTCCTGGCGCAGGTACGGGCCCTGGGAGCGGGCCGCGTGCACCTGGTCGGCCACTCGCTCGGCGGGCTCGTCTCACGCGCCGCGGTCCTGCGCGATCCGGCCCCGTTCGCCTCGCTGACCCTGATGAGCAGCGGGCCCGCCGCGATCGACGAGGTCCAGCGGGGCCGGACGAAGCTGCTGGTGGCGGCGCTGGAGGCGCTGCGCGAGGACATGGACGCGGTGTGGGCGGCGATGCGCGCCCAGGACCCGCGGGACGCCGAGGCGGACGCGCCCGAGCTGGCGTCCTTCCTGCGCGAGCGGTGGCTGGCGACCGTGCCGGAGCAGCTGATCGCCACCGGGCGGGCGCTGATCTCCGAGCCCGACCGGGTGGACGAGCTGGCAGGGGTCGCGCTGCCGAAGCTGGTGCTGTCCGGTGTGGTCGACTACGCCTGGCCGGTGCCGCTGATGGATGACATGGCGCGTCGGCTGGGAGCGTCCCGGGTCGTCGTGGAGGGCGCCGAGCACTCCCCCAACGCGGAGAATCCGGCGGTCACAGCCGGTGCGCTGGTCACGTTCTGGGACTCTTGCCCCCACTAATATTTAGCGAGTGAAAAAATTTCCTTAGCGTAGGGAATGTTTGCCACCTACACTTCGTTGGAACCTGTGCAAGGAGAAACACCGACGAAGGGAGAAGCCCCATGCGCTTCGAGATTCTGCGCCTGAACGACGTCGACGGATCCGCCGTGGACAGCACCGTCGTGGACGCGGCCTCCGTCAACCGGATCGTGCAGCACGCCGCCTCTGTCGGCCAGCGCATTCTGATCCGACCGGCAGGCACGGCGTCCTGACGCCTCGCACACCGCACACCGCACACACGTCTGCGCCCCCGCCACCGATACCGGTGCGGGGGCGTTCGCATGCGTACGGGACGCACGGGCGGCCCGGGACGGGCCGGACCCGTCAGGCGCCGCGCACGACCTGGAGCACGCCGTTGATGATCTGCTGGACGGCGATGGCGGAGAGCATCATGCCGGCGAGGCGCGTCACGAGCACGACGCCGCCGTCCTTGATCACCCTGATGATCACCAGCGAGTAGCGCATCGTGATCCACAGCACCACGTGCATGGCCACGATCGCGCACCACACGGAGACCTGCCCGCTGACCCCGTCGGCCTTCTGCACGGCCAGGATGACGGAGACGATCGCGCCGGGCCCCGCCAGCAGCGGCATGCCCAGCGGCACGAGGGCGACGTTGACGTCCTTGGTCTGCTTGGGCTCGTCGGTCTTGCCGGTGAGCAGGTCCAGCGCGATCAGCAGGAGCAGCAGGCCGCCCGCGATCATCAGCGCCGGGACCGATACGTGCAGGTAGTCCAGGATCTGCTGGCCGCAGAGACCGAACACGGCGATGACGCCGAAGGCCACGCAGACGGCCTGCCAGGCCATCCGGCGCTGCACCTTCGCGGGGCGCCCGGAGGTCAGGGCGAGGAAGATCGGCGTGATCCCCGGGGGGTCCATAATCACGAAAAGGGTGAGAAAGAGGGATCCGAAGACGGCGAAATCAAACACAGTGATGCCTTGCAGGAGAGAGGGGTGAATCGAAGAGGAGGAGGCGCGCGACGGCGCGACGGGTGGAGCGGACGGCCGGGGCCGGTCCTACCGGATGCCTCCGCCGGCGCCGGGCACGGGGAAGGCGCCGGTCGCGCGGCGCGTGATCTCGCCGTAGATCTCGGGGTCGGTCGTGTACTCGCCGAGGCGGCAGGTCTTGCGGCTGCCGTGGTAGTCGCTGGACCCGGTGGTGAGCAGGCCCAGCTCCCCCGCCAGGGCGCCCAGGCGGGCGCGCGTGGCGGTGTCGTGGTCCATGTGGTCCACCTCGATGCCGTCCAGCCCCGCGGCCGCCAGCTCCGCGATCACGGCCTCGGGCACGCACCGGCCGCGCTTGACGGCGGCGGGGTGCGCGAAGACGGTGACCCCGCCGGCCGCCTTGACCAGGCGGATCGCGTCGAAGGGGTCGAGCTCGTGCTTCCCGGCGTACGCGCGGCCGCCGTCGGCGAGCCAGTCGGGCGTGAAGGCGTCCGACACGGTCGGTACGACGCCCAGCTCCACGAGCGCGCTCGCCAGGTGCGGCCGTCCCACGGAGCCCTCACCGGCGATCCGCGCGACCTGCTCCCAGGTGATGCCGACGCCGAGCGCCCGGAGCTTTCCGACCATGGCCTGCGCGCGGGGGGTCCGGTCGTCCCGGACGAGCTCGCGCTCGCGGGAGAGCTCGGGCTCCTCGGGGTCGAAGAGGTAGGCCAGCAGGTGCATCCCGACGCCGTCGAGGCGGCAGGACAGCTCGGCCCCGGTCACCAGGGTCAGGCCGGCGGGCAGGGCCGCGAGGGCCTCGGCGTGGCCGCCGACGGTGTCGTGGTCGGTCAGCGCGACCACGTCCAGACCGGCACGGGCGGCATTGCGCACCAGCTCGGCGGGGGTGTCCGTACCGTCGGAGGCCGTGGAGTGGGTGTGCAGGTCGATGCGCACAGCCGGGCTCCATGGGTCGTACGGACGGGGGACACTCCAGGATAACCGCGCCCGGGGGCCCTCCCGGCCGCCCCGGACCGTGGGGTGGACGGGGTCCGGCGGCCGGCCCCGGGGCGGCACGGGAGCCCGGACGGGCCCGGGGCCGGGCACCGTACAGCGGTCAGGACGGCCCGAGGACGCGCGGGCTCAGGGCGCCGCAGGGCAGCAGTTCCACCTCGGCGCCCGCGTCCCGCAGGTCGGTGAGGACCAGTTCGTCGTACATCAGCAGCCCGGACTGCTCGGGCCAGACGATCGCCCAGAGCCACAGCCCGCGCGCCTCGCCCGCGAAGACGGCGCGGTCGTCGGGGGTCCCCTTCACGTGCCACAGCGGGGACGGGCGGCCCGCCGCGACCACCTTGGCGTGCGGCGGCGCCGACATGTCGATGTGCCCGCCGGGGTCGGGGCCGTCGATCCCCGCGTACCGCGCGCCGAGGCCCACGCCCAGCTCCTCGGCGACCAGCAGCAGCTCGCCGAGGCCGCCGAGCGGCCCGGGGCCGGTGCAGGCCACCGCCGTGGCCCGGCCCCCGCTGCGGTCGTCACCGGCGGACGCGACCCCGGTGAACAGCCAGCCCACCGGCAGCGGCCACGGCATCCACACGGGCACGCGCGCCCGGTGCACCACCACGCCCAGGCCCTCGACGCTGGGCGGGATCACCGGCTGCAGGGGGTGGACGGTGCCGTGCACGGCGCACTGCCAGGAGTCGGAGAAGAGACCGGGCGCCCTGACCCGGCCACCGCACTTCGGGCAACTCGGTTCGCCCCTCATAGAAGGCCACGCTCCTCCCCGCCCGGCGCGCCGTCAAGACGCGATCACCCGTCCGGGCGCCGGGTCTGCCGTCTCAGTCCAGTGCGACCGCCGTACGCAGAGGGTCCCGCAGATCCGTGCCGCGCGCGAGCCACCGCTCCTGAAGTGCCGCCGCGCCGTGCACCCGCTTCCAGGCCGCCTCGTTCGCCGTCATCGGCAGCAGCGGCAGGAAGTGCACCGGGTCCATGGGCTCGTCCAGCTCCAGGTCCTCCACCAGCCCGCCCGGCTCGGCCACCAGGACGGAGCTGAACGGCGCTCCCTCCCAGAGCGGTTCGCCCACGTCCAGCGAGGCCCCGGGGGCCACGATCAGCCCCTCCACCTGGGGGGAGGCGCCCAGCACGGCGAGCGGCCGGAGCAGCTTGTCGGTGGGCGCGAGGCCCGCCCGTACGGTCAGCACCAGCTCGGCGCGCGGCCCCCGTACGGGATCGGCGACCACGGCGGTCGGGTCGGTCATCGGGTGCGCGGACATCCCGAGGGTCGCGTACCGCACGAGGTCGCCCTCGGCGAAACGGAGTACCTCGATGCGGTCGGTGCCCAGGAAGGTGACGGCGGCGCGTGCGTCGGGTTCCCCGAACGCGGTGCGCAGCCGGGCTTCCACGAGGGCCAGAATTTCTGCCATGGATCGAGCATAGAACTCGCATGAGCCGGGTAAAGGGCGGGTCTTGACCATCCGTCGGCTGATAGTGTTGACAGCTGTTCGGGGCCGCACGCTGAAGCGTTGTTTCGGTGCCCCGGCGAGGACGTCCCCCACGGGGGACCGGCCGGAGGAGGTGGGGCTGCGGTGCATCGAAGTCGATCGTGCAGTAGTACCAATCGCTCTTCCGCTGCGGTGACGGGCACCTCCCGCCCCCTGTGATCTTCCGATCGGCAGAAGAGCGACGGCAGAACTCCGTCCTCCCGTCCTGCTGACGTCCCCCCGGCCCGGCCTGCCCGCCCGCAGCGGTCGCGCCGCCCCGGAGGGGGCCTCCCACCCGTACGGTCCGCGGCCGTGCGCGCGAAGGAGCCACCATGTCGATGCTGCCCTACCTGCGTGCGGCCGTCCGTCCGTCACTCCGCAAGAACGCCCCGGCCCAGTCCGGCTACGACACCACCCGCGACCCGTCCACGAGCAGCGCGGTGGTCGACTGCGCCGTGTACCGCGACGGCCGGCGCGCTTCGCCCGGACTGGGGGCGGCCCGCCTGACGCCCCGTGAGGCGATCCGCCGGGTCCGCGAGGACGGCGGTTTCGCCTGGATCGGCCTGCACGAGCCGACCGAGGACGAGTTCGCGGGGATCGCCGCCACGTTCGGGCTGCACCCGCTGGCGGTGGAGGACGCGGTGCACGCCCACCAGCGGCCGAAGCTGGAGCGGTACGACGACACCCTCTTCACCGTCTTCAAGACGATCCACTACGTCGACCACGCCCAACTCACCGCCACCAGCGAGGTCGTGGAGACCGGCGAGGTGATGTGCTTCACCGGCCCCGACTTCGTGATCACCGTCCGGCACGGCGGCCAGGGTTCCCTGAAGGGCCTGCGCCACCGCCTCCAGGGCGACCCGGACCTCCTGTCGAAGGGCCCCTCCTCCGTCCTGCACTCCATCGCGGACCATGTCGTCGACGGGTACGTGGCGGTCGCGGCGGCCGTCCAGGACGACATCGACGAGGTGGAGAGCTCGGTGTTCGCCGCCCCCGCCAAGGGCGCCGCGCGCGGCGGCGACGCGGGCCGCATCTACCAGCTCAAGCGCGAGGTGCTGGAGTTCAAGCGGGCGGTCGCCCCGCTGCTGCGCCCGATGGAGCTGCTGAGCGAGCGCCCCATGCGGCTGGTGGACCCGGACATCCAGAAGTACTTCCGGGACGTCGCCGACCACCTGGCGCGGGTGCACGAGCAGGTCGTGGGCTTCGACGAGCTGCTGAACTCGATCCTCCAGGCCAACCTCGCGCAGGCGACGGTCGCCCAGAACGAGGACATGCGCAAGATCACCTCCTGGGCGGCGATCATCGCCGTGCCCACCATGATCTGCGGGGTCTACGGGATGAACTTCGAGCACATGCCCGAACTCCAGTGGAAGTACGGCTATCCGATGGTGATGGCCTCGATCGTCGGGATCTGCTTCACCATCCACCGCGCGCTCCGCCGCCACGGCTGGCTCTAGCGCCGTGGCCGGAAAGGTCCACCGGATCGCGCCTCGGGCCGCGCCGGGCCACCCCCTACTCTGGGGCGCATGACTCTCAGCGCACTCGACCTGGCCCTCGTCGAGGAGGCCACCAAGAAGTCCGGCCTCGTCTGGGTCCGCGGCGCCGGCGCCGACCGTGCCCTGTGGCACGCCTGGGTGGACGGGGCGGCGCACGTGCTGGGCGACGGTCCCGGCGAGCAGCCGTTCCCCGGGCTGGCGGACGGCGCGAGCGCCGAGGTGACCGTACGCAGCAAGGACAAGGGCGGCCGGCTGGTGGCCTGGACGGCGACGGTGCGCGAGCTCCCGCCGCGCGGTGAGGAGTGGACGGCCGCGGTCGCCGAGCTCAAGGGCAAGCGGCTGAACGCGCCCGACTCCGAGGACATGACCGAGCGGTGGGCCCGCGAGTGCCGGCTGCTGCGCCTGGAGCCGGAGTCGGTACGGGCCGAGCTGCCGACCGGTTCCCTGGCCGCGGCGCCGACGGGCTCCCCGGCGACGACCCGCGAGCCCGTCCCGGCGGCCCTGCCGAAGCTGCTGCTGAAGCGGAAGCGGGCGGCGCGCCGCGACACCCGCTAGGGGGGCGGTTTCAGGGGCTCGTGGGGTTCGACCCCTGGCCCGTGCCCTGTCCGGGGCTCTGGCCCGCGCCCGTGCTCTTCGACGGGGCCGGAGCCGTACCGCCACCGCTCTGGTCCTTGGTCGTCGGCAGCTGCGACCCGTAGTCCACCGTCTGGTCCTGCGCGGGCGGGTCGAGCGGGAACACCTTGCCCCACTCGGCGAGCTCCACCCGGCCGGCGCCGCCCGCGCGCTCCAGGAGCAGCGGGTACGGGGTCCCCTCCAGGGACACCGCGAGCTTGCCGCCCTTGCCCTTGTCCCCCGTCACCTGGACGACCCGCGTGTGCCCGACCGTGCTGTAGGAGCCCTTGGCCAGCTTGCCCTGGAGGCCGAGCAGCCCGTCCAGCAGCACGTCCATGTCGGTGAAACCGCGGAACTGCTTGTACGTGGGGTCGCTCTCCGGCACCTTCACGTACTTGTCGCCGAGCTTGCCGGCCGAGTCGGACTGGCCCCAGAAGGCCGCGCTCGCCTTCAGGTAGAGCTGCTCCCCCACCCGCAGCACCTGGAAGGTGTCCTCCTGCGACTTCACCTCGCCGGAGCCGCCGTCGGACTTCAGCCGCATGTCGAGGGTGAAGGACTTGCCGCCGCTCACCAGCGTGCCGGACAGGTGCACCGAGTCGGCTTCCGTCGCCGCGGCCCTCGCCTTCGCCTCGATCTTGTCGGCGGAGAGCTTGCCCACGCCGTTCGTGCCCTTGTCCGGGTCCGGGTCCTCCCCGCAGCCCGTACCGGTGACGGCGAGGCCCGTGCACAGCGCACCGATGAGGGCGGCCCGGCGCAGCCGCGCGGCGGGGAGGTAGGCGGTCACGGGCACGTGCCTCTCGTCGGTCGTCTGCGGGCAGCAGGCAGCGTACCCGGCCGTGGCCCGCCCCCCTCCGGCCCCCCGGCGGACCCCGGCCGGACCGCCCCACCAGGACGCTTTCCCGGGGCACGGGCTAGCCTGAGGGGCGGCAGGACTGTTGATTGACGCTCTAGGAGGCGCTCGGATGGCTGCAGGCGCCCCGCGGATCTTCGTCTCGCATCTGTCGGGTGTGCCCGTCTTCGACCCCAACGGCGACCAGGTCGGCCGCGTCCGCGACCTGGTCGCGATGCTGCGCGTCGGCGGCCGGCCGCCCCGGCTGCTGGGCCTGGTGGTCGAGGTGGTCAGCCGGCGCCGGATCTTCCTGCCGATGACCCGGGTCACGGGCGTGGAGTCCGGACAGGTGATCACCACGGGTGTCGTGAACATGCGGCGCTTCGAGCAGCGGCCCACCGAGCGGCTGATCCTCGGCGAACTCCTGGACCGGCGGGTGCGCCTGGTCGCGGACGAGGAGGAGGTCACCGTCCTGGACGTGGCCATCCAGCAGCTCCCGGCCCGCCGGGACTGGGAGATCGACAAGATCTTCGTACGGAAGGGCAAGGCGGGCGCGCTGCGCCGGCGCGGCGAGACCCTGACGGTGGAGTGGTCGGCGGTGACGGGCTTCTCCCTGGAGGAGCACGGGCAGGGCGCCGAGAACCTCGTCGCCACCTTCGAGCAGATGCGCCCGGCCGACGTGGCGAACGTCCTGCACCACCTGTCGCCCAAGCGGCGTGCCGAGGTGGCCAGCGCCCTGGATGACGACCGGCTCGCGGACGTCATGGAGGAGCTGCCCGAGGACGAGCAGGTGGAGATCCTCGGCAAGCTGAAGGAGGAGCGGGCGGCCGACGTCCTGGAGGCGATGGACCCGGACGACGCGGCCGACCTGCTCTCCGAGCTGCCCGAGGACGACAAGGAACGGCTGCTGACGCTGATGCGGCCCGACGACGCGGCCGACGTGCGGCGCCTGATGTCGTACGAGGAGCGCACGGCGGGCGGTCTGATGACGACCGAGCCGATCGTGCTGCGGCCGGACGCGACGGTCGCCGACGCGCTGGCCCGGGTGCGCCAGGCGGACCTGTCGCCGGCGCTGGCGGCCCAGGTGTACGTGTGCCGGCCGCCCGACGAGACCCCGACGGGCAAGTACCTGGGCACGGTGCACTTCCAGCGGCTGCTGCGGGACCCCCCGTTCACCCTGGTCAGCTCGATCGTCGACACGGGCCTGCCGCCGCTGCGCCCGGACGCCTCGCTGCCGGTGGTGACCAGCTACCTGGCCGCGTACAACATGGTGGCCGTCCCGGTCGTCGACGAGAGCGGCTCGCTGCTCGGCGCGGTGACGGTGGACGACGTACTGGACCACCTGCTGCCGGACGACTGGCGGGAGACGGACTTCCAAGCCGAGGAGGCCGTCGGTGGCCACTGAGCGGGGACGCGGCGAGCAGGGGCGCGAGCGCCGCCGGGAGCTGAGCCGGGAGCGGCGCGAGCAGGCGAAGGCGCGCGGGCGCGACCACGGGCTGTCGGACCGGCTCGAGGACGCCGCCGACCGGGTGCGGGAGCGCGGCGAACGGGCCGAGCGGGCCGAGCGCGCGGAACGGGCCGAGCAGCGGGCCGAGCGGGCGAAGGCGGCCGCGGCGACGGGGTCGAGCGCGCTGACGCGCCAGCGGGTCCGGCTGGACCAGCCGCGGGCGCCGCGCCGGTCGCTGCTGCCCGAGTACGACCCGGAGGCGTTCGGGCGGCTGTCGGAGCGGGTGGCGCGCTTCCTCGGCACGGGCCGGTTCATCGTCTGGATGACCCTGGTCGTCGTCGTCTGGGTGCTGTGGAACATCTTCGCGCCGGACGACCTCCGGTTCGACGAGTACCCCTTCATCTTCCTGACGCTGATGCTGTCGCTCCAGGCGTCGTACGCCGCTCCGCTGATCCTGCTAGCCCAGAACCGGCAGGACGACCGCGACCGGGTCAACCTGGAGCAGGACCGCAAGCAGAACGAGCGCTCCATCGCCGACACGGAGTACCTGACGAGGGAGATCGCGGCCCTGCGGATGGGTCTGGGCGAGGTCGCCACGCGCGACTGGATCCGCTCGGAATTCCAGGACCTGATCAAGGAGATGGACGAGCGCAGGCTGTTCCCCGACGAACGTGACGAAGCCGACCGCTAGCGGGCTTTCCCGCGCCGTGCTACCGAGCCGTACCATCGGGGCATGGCTACCGACACAAGCTCCGCCGACGCCGCCGTTCCGGAGCAGGACGCGATCCTGGACGCGCTGGCGACGGTGAACGACCCCGAGATCCACCGGCCGATCACCGAACTCGGCATGGTCAAATCGGTGGAGATCGGCGAGGGCGGCGCGGTCGCGGTCACCGTGTACCTGACGGTCTCGGGCTGTCCCATGCGCGAGACCATCACGAAGAACGTCACCGAGGCCGTGGAGCGGGTCGCCGGGGTCACCTCCGTCGCCGTCACCCTCGACGTGATGAGCGACGAGCAGCGCAAGGACCTGGCGACGAACCTGCGCGGCGGCACCGCCGAGCGCGAGGTCCCGTTCGCCAAGCCGGGCTCGCTGACCCGCGTGTACGCGGTGGCGTCCGGCAAGGGCGGCGTCGGCAAGTCCTCGGTCACCGTCAACCTGGCCGCCGCGATGGCGGCCGACGGCCTGAAGGTCGGCGTGGTCGACGCGGACATCTACGGGCACAGCGTGCCGCGGATGCTCGGTGTGGAGGGCCGCCCGACCCAGGTCGAGAACATGATCATGCCGCCGTCGGCGCACGGCGTGAAGGTCATCTCCATCGGCATGTTCACCCCGGGCAACGCGCCGGTGGTGTGGCGCGGACCGATGCTGCACCGGGCCCTCCAGCAGTTCCTGGCCGACGTGTACTGGGGCGACCTGGACGTGCTGCTGCTGGACCTGCCCCCGGGCACCGGCGACATCGCGATCTCGGTGGCCCAGCTGGTCCCGAACGCCGAGATCCTCGTGGTCACCACCCCCCAGCAGGCCGCGGCCGAGGTCGCGGAGCGCGCCGGGTCGATCGCCGTGCAGACCCATCAGAAGATCGTCGGTGTCGTCGAGAACATGTCGGGCCTGCCGTGCCCGCACTGCGACGAGATGGTGGACGTGTTCGGCTCGGGCGGCGGCCAGAAGGTCGCCGACGGGCTGACCAAGACCGTCGGCGCGTCGGTGCCCGTGCTGGGTTCGATCCCGATCGACGTCCGGCTGCGCGAGGGCGGCGACGACGGCACCCCCGTGGTCCTGTCCGCCCCGGACTCCCCGGCCGGCGCGGCCCTGCGGGCCATCGCGGGCAAGCTGGGCGGCCGCGCGCGCGGCCTGTCGGGCATGTCCCTGGGCATCACCCCGCGCAACAAGTTCTGAGGCGGGCGGGCCGCGGCCCGTACCGGACGTGCGAAAGGCACCGCGGGGACCGGTTCCCGCGGTGCCTTTCGCGTGGTGCCTTTCGCGTGGTGTCCCCGCCCCTTCCGGGGCCGGGGGCTATTCGTAGGTGCCGAGGTCCTCGATCGCGGCGAAGCCGATCCCGTACGCGCTCATGCCGCGCCCGTAGGCGCCGAGGTGCACTCCGCTGCCGGTGGAGCCGGCCAGCACCCACCCGAACTCCGACTCGCGGTAGTGGAAGGGCGTCGGCTCCCCGTCCACGGGCAGGGACAGCGTCGACCAGTCCTCGCCGCCGAGGTCGTCCGCGAGCTCCCACGCGGCCTCGGTCTGCTGGTCGAGCCAGTCGCTGCGCAGGGAGTGGTCCATCTGTCCGGGCCAGCTGTACGCCAGCAGCCCGGAGCCGGCCAGCCAGGCCGCCGAGGAGACCGAGGTGGCCTCCAGGACGCCGGTGCCGTCGCCGCTGCGGCGCAGCGGGTTGCTCGCGACGGTGACGACCACCGCGAAGCGCTCCTTCTCGCCGGTGGCGAGCTCGCCCCGGGCGGACGGCTCGTCGCCGTGGCCCGTCGAGCCGTGTTCCACCGTGCCGTCGGCGGCGACGGCGGCCTGCATGAGCCAGCGGCGGCCCGCGAAGGCCCCGTCCAGCCCGTACCAGGGGAAGTCGGCGGCCAGGAAGCCCTCCGGCGTCCGGCGGGCCGCCGGGACGGGAGTGGCCTCGTCCAGCGGCTGTGCGGGCGGATCCTGCGTGTCCTGCGGGTCCTGTGGGTCCTGCTGTGCGGCGGCGGGGGCTTCGGCGGGCTGCGCCCCTACCCGGCTACTGCTCGTCGTCTCCATCTGCGCGGCCTCTCGTTCCGTCGGGTCCGTCGGCGGCCCGCCCCCCTCGGGCGTCCTGCGTCCGGACAGATGGAGGATAGCCACCGGACTCCGGATCGCCGGGCAGGGCGCGGCTCAGGTGGCGTCGGCGTCGAAACGGGCGGGCTGCTCGGCGGCCGGGGCGGCGGGCTTCTTCAGCAGGTCCGGGCCGGTGCCGGCGGGCGCGGCGGCCGGGGTCGCGGAGGCCGGGGCGGCGTCGGTCTCGCGGCTGTTCACGGCGTCGGTGACGTCGTTCAGCTCCTTGCGGAGATCGAAGCTGCTGCGGATGTCCTTGAGGTCCTCGTTCTCGCCCAGCTGCTTGCGGATGAAGGTCTTCGGGTTCAGGTCCTCGAACTCGAAGTCCTTGAATTCCGGGCCGAGTTCGGAGCGGATGTCCTGCTTCGCACTGTCCGAGAAGGAGCGGATCTTCCGGATGATGCCCGAGACGTCCTGGATGACCTTGGGCAGCTTGTCGGGACCGAAGATGAGGATGGCGAGCACCACGATCGTGACAAGTTCGAGTGCGCCTATGTCGTTGAACACCTTGCCGCTCCTCGGCTCTCTTCACTTCGGGCCTGGACACACGGTACCCGGCGTTCTCCGCGGGCCCATACCCGCGTACGGCGGAGATCGCGGTTTCACCCGGACGTCACGGACCGCTCACGAACCGTTCGCCGATCCGAGGACCACTTCCAGGGTGCGCTCCCGTCCCTCGCGGAGCACGGTGAGGGTCAGCGGATCGCCCGGGCGGTGGGCCCGGATCTTGATGATCAGCTCGTCACCGCCGCGTACGCGCTGCCCGTCCACCTTGGTGATCACGTCCCCGGCCCGGATCCCGGCGCCGGCGCCGGGCCCGTCGGCGACGACGGACGGCTTGCCGTCGGCGCCCTTGTCCGCGACCCGGGCTCCGTCGCCCTTGTACTGGAGGTCGAGCGTGACCCCGATGACCGGGTGGGTGGCGCGGCCGGTGCGGATCAGTTCCTCGGCGACGCGCTTGCCCTGGTTGATGGGGATGGCGAAGCCCAGTCCGATGGAGCCGCCCTGCCGGTCGGGATCGTCCTTGTCGGCTCCGCGGATGGCGCTGTTGATGCCGACCACGTGGGCCTTGGCGTCGAGGAGGGGGCCGCCGGAGTTCCCGGGGTTGATGGGGGCGTCGGTCTGAAGCGCGTCGACGTAGCTGACGTCGCTGCCGTCGCCCTTGTCGCCGCCCGCGGTGACGGGCCGGCCGGTGGCGCTGATGATGCCGGCGGTGACGGTGTTGGAGAGGTCGAACGGGGCCCCGATGGCCACCACCGGGTCTCCGACCCGCACGTTCTCGGAGTTGCCGAGGCTCAGCGGGCGCAGCCCGCGCACCCCGCTGACCTTGACCACCGCCAGGTCGTAGCCGGTGTCCCGGCCCACCAGCTCGGCGCTGACGCTCTCGCCGGTGCTGAAGGTGACGCCTATCTCCTTGGCGTCGCCGACGACGTGGTTGTTGGTCAGGATGTGGCCCTGGGCGTCGAGGACGAAACCCGTGCCGGTGCCGCTCCCGTCGGTGGAGCGCACGTGCAGGGTCACCACGCCGGGCAGTGCGGTGGCCGCGATACCGGCCACGCTCCCGGGCGCCCGGCCCGTGTCCTGGGCGCCCGCCTGCGGAAGCTCCAGCCGGGTGCCGCTCTGACGCTCGGCGAGCACGCCGAGGTATCCGCCGATGCCTCCGGCGAGCAGGGCGACCCCCACGCCGAAGGCCACCAGCTGCCACAGGCCGACTCCGCGGCGCGGTCTGCCCCGGTCCACGACCTGGAGGGGCTGGTCGCCCCAGGGGTCGTACCGCACCACGTGGGCGGACGCCTCCTGGCCGCCGGGGGCGGTGTCCGCGTACGAGGCCGCGTCCGCCGGGGCGTTCGCGTACGGGGGCGGTGCGGCGTCGGCGTGCGCGGCCCGCGCCGGGACCTGGCCGGGGCCTGACTCAGGGCCTGGGCCTGACTCAGGGCCTGGGCCTGACTCAGGGCCGGGGCTGGGCTCAGGGCCCGGGCCCTGCTCCGCCGCGGGGTCCGCTCCGGCCTCGGGGCGCGGTGCGGGCACCCCCTCGCGGTGGCCATCCGCCGTGCCCTCGGGCCGGCTCCACCACCTCGGAGCCGGATCGGTCTGCTGCCTGTCGGCCATGGGCGCTCCCCGCGTACCTGTGCACATGTGCCGCAGATTCAACCAGGTTCGGCGTCAGCGCAGCAGGGAGACCGGTCGAGCCGTCGCCTGCGGGGAGGGATGCAGCGGCGGGAGCGGCGTCGGCAGCGACGCCGGCGGGCTGGGAGCGGGTACGGCGACGGGCGTGGGACGGCGGTCGCGGACGACCGCGTCGGCCACGGACACGGCCGGTCCCGGTCTGGTGGCGGGCACGGGGGACTCGCCCCGGACGTTCGGCTCCACGGCCTCCAGCGGCAGCGAACCACCCAGCGCGAGGGCGGCCAGCGACACGGCTCCGGCGGCGACGAAGGCCAGGCGGCGGCGCGGGCGGCCCACCTCGTGGATGCGGAACCCCTGCTGCTGCGGCCGGGGGGCCGTCGGCAGGGCGTACGCGAAGGAGGCGAACGGGTCGGCGCCCGGCGGAGCTCCGGGGCCCGCGGGACCGGAGGGACCCTCGGGTCCGCCGCCCGGCAGTCCCTGGAGCCGCGCGAGCAGCCCCGCGGACAGCGGCGGCGGTGCGCTCTCGACGAACATGGTCTTCAGGCGGCGCTGGGCGTCGGCCTCGGCCTTGCACTTGGCACAGGTGGCCAGGTGGGCCAGGACCCGCTCGCGCGCGTCGTGATTCAGTTCCCCGTCCACGAGGGCGGCGAGCCGGTCGCCCAGGTGCTGTTCGGCGGGGGACGGACTGGCCGCGCTCACTCGGCTCCGCCCTCTCCCCCGGTGCCCGGAGCGCCCACCGCCACGCCCGCCAGCGCGCGCTGTTCGGCACGGGCTTCGGGCGAACGGTGCTTGAGCGCCTTGCGCAGGTGGGAGCGGCCGCGGTGGATACGGCTGCGGACGGTGCCGAGCTTCACGCCGAGGGTGGCGGCGATCTCCTCGTACGACAGGCCCTCGATGTCGCACAGCACGACGGCCGCGCGGAACTCCGGCGCGAGGGTGTCCAGCGCCTGCTGCACGTCCGCGTCGAAGTGGGTGTCGTGGAGCACCTGCTGCGGGGACGGCTCGCGGCTCGGGAGCCGCTCGGCGGCGTCGTCTCCGAGCGCGTCGAAGCGGATCCGCTGCTTGCGGCGGACCATGTCCAGGAAGAGGTTGGTGGTGATGCGGTGCAGCCAGCCCTCGAAGGTGCCGGGCGTGTAGGTGGACAGCGAGCGGAAGACGCGGACGAAGACCTCTTGTGTCAGGTCCTCGGCGTCGTGCTGGTTGCCGGTCAGACGGTAGGCGAGGCGGTAGACCCGCGCGCTGTGCGTGCTGACGATCTCCTCCCACGAGGGAGGGGTCCACGCCTGGGAGCCCGCATCGGCGGCAAAGGTCGCGGTGGTTGCGGTGTCGGCGGTGTGGATGCGGTCAGCAATGTCGGTCACGGATTTCGGCTCACCCGCCGACCAGAAGAGACGTCTGAGGACGCCGCCACGATCCACAGGCTCAGCCGCACCTCCCCTGTCGGCTCTGGTGGTGTCCAGTGGATTCCCTACCATAGCCACCCCCTCCGTCAGCTTGGGATAAGTGTTTTTGCAGTAACTTTGCCCGGGGCCCGGTCCCCAGAAGGGCCCCGGCCGCCGATCTGCCCGGCGCCGTCCCTTCTGATCCCGTCTCCACCTTCACAACGCCCGGTCCCATCTGCGGGTTCCCGACCTCAGCGGATACAGTCACCGTTGCGCCAACTATGGGGACAGGAGAGGGTCATTACCGGCAACCGGCAGACGAGCTGGGCGTTCGCCGACGCGTTTGTCGCCGAGGACGACGCTCTGCGATGGGCCCGTGACCGGTCCAGGGAAGCGGGCCTGCGCTCCGTTTCACCCGGAACCGGGGCTGCGCTGCGCCTGCTCGCCGCCACGGCGGACGCCAAGTCGGTCGCCGAGATCGGTACCGGGACCGGTGTTTCGGGCATCCACCTGCTGCACGGGATGCGTGCCGACGGAGTACTGACCACGGTCGATCCCGAGGCGGACCGGCAGGCGTTCGCCCGCCAGGCGTTCCGCGCCGCCGGTTTCGCGGGCAACCGCGCCCGCTTCATCCCGGGCCGCGCGCTGGACGTGCTCCCCCGCCTCGCCGACGGCGGGTACGACCTCGTCTTCTGCGACGGGGACCCGGCCGAGTCCCTCGACTACCTCGCCGAATCGTTGCGCCTGCTGCGCCCCGGCGGGCTGGTCTGCTTCGAGGGGGTCTTCTCCGACGGCCGTACGGTCGACTCCGCGGCCCAGCCGGTGGAGGTGCTCCGCGTGCGCGAGCTGCTGCGCAGCGTCCGGGAGAGCCCCGCGCTGGAGGCCGCGCTGCTCCCGGTGGGCGACGGCCTGCTGTGCGCCGTACGGCGCTGAGCCGGGGCGCGCGTCAGTCGGGCCCCGGACCGGCCGGGCCGCCCCCGGACACGACACTGCCCCGGACACCGCCCCGGACACGACACTGCCCCGGCCGCTCGTCGGGACGAGTGGCCGGGGCAGTGCGGAGAACGCAGAGGGTGCCGACGTATCAGCCGACGACCTTCTTCAGGGCGTCACCCAGGGCGTCCGCTTCGTCGGGGGTCAGCTCGACGACAAGCCGACCACCGCCCTCGAGCGGTACGCGCATGACGATGCCCCGCCCCTCCTTGGTGACCTCGAGCGGGCCGTCGCCCGTCCGCGGCTTCATGGCCGCCATGCTCGTTCCCCTTCCTGAAACCACATCGTCAGCCGACGGCACCGTTCAGGCGCCTAGTACCCGGCATCGAACACATTGCTTCCTGGCCATTATCCCGCATGTCAGGACCCGATGACCAACATCGGCTGTGAACGGTTGGGCAACGCGCTCGGCCAAAACCACTCATTTCGGGGACCTGCCTGCGATACTTCGCCGCTGCCCCCAGGTAACGGCTTCCGCTTTCTTTGACGCACATCACATGTGCGCGCCCGGCCCGGTCCGCCATGCTGGCCCTTGCACCCGCCGATACCGGCCGGTAGCCAAGCCCGCGACGAAGGGGGACCCCCTGCCATGGCCGACAGCGTGCTCTACGAAGTGACCGACGGACTCGCGACCATCACGATCAACCGTCCGGACGCGATGAACGCCATGAACACCGAGGCCAAGGTCGCCCTGCGCGACACGGTCCGGGCGGCGGCCGCGGACACCGCGGTGCGCGCCGTGCTGCTCACGGCGGCGGGGAACCGGGCCTTCTGCGTCGGCCAGGACCTCAAGGAGCACATCGGCGCTCTCGCGGCGGACCGCGAGAGCGGCTCCTCGGACACCATGAGCACGGTCGCCGAGCACTACAACCCGATCGTCCGGGCGCTCACCGAGATGCCCAAGCCGGTGGTCGCCGGAGTCAACGGCGTGGCGGCCGGAGCCGGCTTCGGATTCGCCCTGGCCGCGGACTTCCGCGTCGTCGCCGACACCGCCTCCTTCACGACCTCCTTCGCCGGGGTGGCCCTGACCGCCGACTCCGGGGTGTCCTGGACGCTCCCCCGCCTGATCGGCGCGTCCCGCGCGAGCGATCTGCTGCTGTTCCCGCGGCCGGTCCGCGCCCAGGAGGCGTACGAGCTGGGCATCGCCAACCGTCTCGTGCCCTCGGAGTCCCTGCACGCCGAGGCGGAGGCACTGGCGCGCACGCTGGCCGCGGGCCCGACGGTGGCGTACGCCGCGCTGAAGGAGTCCCTCGCGTACGGGGCCTCCCGCTCCCTCCCGGAGGCGCTGGAGCGCGAGGAGGCCCTCCAGGCCCGCGCGGGATCCTCCGAGGACCACGCGATCGCGGTCCGGGCCTTCCTGGCGAAGGAGCAGCCGACGTACCTGGGCCGCTGATCCCGTCTCCGGCGGGGCTCAGGCCCCGCGGGAGACGCAGTCGGCGAGGTGGTCGTCGACCAGCCCGCAGGCCTGCATGAGGGCGTAGGCCGTGGTCGGGCCGACGAAGCGGATGTCCGCCTTCTTCAGTGCCTTCGCCAAAGCCGTCGACGCGGGCGTCACCGCCGGGACGTCGGCCGTCGACCGCGGGGCCGGGCCCGGCTTCTCGGGGGCGTACGACCAGATGAGGGTGTCGAGCTCGCCCGGCTCCCATCCGGCCAGGACCTTCGCGTTGGCCAGGGTGGCCTCGATCTTGGCCCGGTTGCGGATGATGCCCTCGTCGGCGAGCAGGCGCGCCGCGTCCGCCGGGCCGAACTCCGCGACCTTCGCGATCTCGAACGAGGCGAAGGCCGCACGGAAGCCCTCCCGCCTGCGCAGGATCGTCAGCCAGGACAGCCCGGACTGGAAGGCTTCCAGGCACAGCCGCTCGTACAGCGCGTCGTCGCCGTGGACCGGGCGGCCCCACTCCGTGTCGTGGTACGCCACGTAGTCCGGGGTGGACAGCCCCCACGGGCAGCGCGGGCCACCGTCCGGACCGGCCACGACGCCGGTCATCGCCCGGCGCCCTTGGTGAGGTCGACGTCCTTGGTGAGGCCGGCGTCCTCGGTGAGGCCGGCCCGTCCGCCCGCGGCGGCCGGGCCCGCGGCGTCGGCGGGCCCGTCACCGGGCTGGTCACCCGGCTCGCCGGGCGGCGCGCCGCCGTCCCGGCCGGCGGTCAGCCGGGCGATCCGCGCGTCGCGCTCCGCCAGCTCCGCCGCCAGCCGCTCCAGTACGTCGTCCACCTCCGCCATCCGGTAGCCGCGCGGCGCGACGGGCAGCCGCAGCGCGTCGATGTCCGCCCGTACGACGGGCCGGGTCTCCGGCAGCCCGTCGGCCACCCGGTCCGGCTCCGCTTCCGGCAGGACGGCCTCCGAGCCGCCGCCGACCACCGCGAGGGTGACCGCTGCCACGACCACGACCAGCGCGATCATCAAGAAGAAGAACACGATCAACTCCCCTGAGAGACTCCGGCCACCAGGTTAAGGTCGCAGGCGAGGCGCGAGGGCCGCCGAAGGAGGAAAGAGCAGGATGCTGCGACTGGGCAGGCACGAGTTCGACACCCACGAGCCGGTGATCATGGCCATCGTGAACCGGACTCCTGACTCCTTCTACGACCAGGGCGCGACGTTCCGCGACGAGCCGGCGCTCGCGCGGGTCGAGCGGGCGGTGGCCGAGGGCGCCGCCATCATCGACATCGGCGGCGTCAAGGCGGGGCCCGGCGAGCACGTGGACGCGGACGAGGAGGCCCGGCGCACGGTCGGCTTCGTGGCCGAGGTCCGGCGCCGCCACCCGGACGTGGTGATCAGCGTGGACACCTGGCGGCACGAGGTCGGCGAGGCCGTGTGCGAGGCCGGGGCGGACGTCCTGAACGACGCGTGGGGCGGGGTCGACCCCAAGCTGGCCGAGGTCGCCGCCCGCTACGGCGCGGGCCTCGTCTGCACCCACGCGGGCGGGGTCGAGCCGCGTACGCGGCCGCACCGGATCGCGTACGAGGACGTGATGGCGGACATCCTGCGCGTCACGGTGGGCCTGGCGGAACGCGCCGCGGCCCTCGGCGTGCCGCGGGAGTCGATCATGATCGACCCGGGCCACGACTTCGGCAAGAACACCCGGCACTCCCTGGAGGCCACCCGCCGGCTCGCGGAGATGGCCGACACGGGCTGGCCGGTGCTGGTCTCCCTGTCGAACAAGGACTTCGTCGGCGAGACCCTGGACAAGCCGGTCAAGGAACGCCTCCTGGGCACCCTGGCCACGACGGCCGTCTCGGCCTGGCTCGGCGCGCAGGTCTACCGCGTCCACGAGGTCGCGGAGACCCGGCAGGTCCTGGACATGGTGGCCTCGATCCAGGGCCACCGGCCCCCGGCTGTCGCCCGCCGGGGCCTGGCCTGAGCCGACGGAGCCCGGCCTGAGCCCACCGGAGCCCGGCCTGAGCCCGGAGCGGGGGCCCGCCCCGGGCGGCGGGTCCTACTTCCCGACTTCCTTCGTCACCAGCGCGATGGCCTCGTCCACGTCGTCCGTGACGTGGAACAGGTAGAGGTCCTTCTCCGAGGCCTTGCCCTGGGCGATCACCGTGTTCTTCAGCCAGTCGATCAGACCGCTCCAGTACTCCGTGCCGAACAGCACGATCGGGAAGCGGGTGATCTTCTGCGTCTGCACCAGGGTGAGGGCCTCGAACATCTCGTCCAGCGTGCCGAGACCGCCCGGCAGGACCACGAAGCCCTGGCTGTACTTCACGAACATCGTCTTGCGGACGAAGAAGTACCGGAAGTTCAGGCCCAGATCGACGTGCTCGTTGAGCCCCTGCTCGAAGGGCAGCTCGATGCCGAGGCCGACGGAGATGCCGTTGCCTTCGCGGGCGCCCTTGTTGGCCGCCTCCATCGCGCCCGGGCCGCCGCCGGTGATGACGGCGAAGCCGGCGTCGACGAGCGCGCGCCCGATCCGTACACCCGCCTCGTACTCGGGCGAGTCGACCGGGGTCCGTGCCGAGCCGAACACGCTGATCGCGGGCGGCAGCTCGGCGAGCGTGCCGAAGCCCTCGATGAACTCCGACTGGATGCGCAGGACCCGCCAGGGATCGGTGTGCACCCACTCGGAGGGCCCGGCCGAATCCAGCAGCCGCTGGTCCGTCGTACTGCCCGCCTGCACCTGGCTGCGCCTCCTCAGCACCGGTCCGAGCTGCTGCTCCTCGGGCCGGTGACGAGCGGACGCGTCGGGATTGCCCTGGTTGCCCATGATGTGCTCCCTCCTGCTGATCGTTGGATCAGGGTAGGCGCACGAAGGTGACGAGAAGCGGAATTCAGGCGGTCAGCCAGGTCCGGAGTCGTTCTTCGCAGTGCAGGATCGCCTTCGTCTCCACGCGCTCGTCCACCTTGTGGGCCAGCAGGGCGTCGCCCGGGCCGTAGTTCACCGCCGGGACGCCCAGCGCGCTGAAGCGCGAGACGTCCGTCCAGCCGAACTTCGGCATGGCGCGGCCGCCGACCGCCTCCATGAAGGCCGCCGCGGCCGGGTGGCCGAGGCCGGGCAGGGCGCCGCCCGAGGAGTCGTCGACCTCGAAGGCGGCGATGTCGCAGTCCGCGAAGACCTCCCGCACGTGGGCCAGCGCGTCGGCCTCGCTCCGGTCGGGGGCATAGCGGAAGTTGACCGTCACCGTGCAGGCGTCGGGGATGACGTTGTTGGCGACGCCGCCCTCGATGCGGACCGCGTTGAGGCCCTCGTGGTACTCCAGGCCGTCGATGACCGGCCTGCGCGGCTCGTACGCCGCCAGCTTCGCCAGGATCGGGCCCGCGGTGTGGATGGCGTTGGAGCCCATCCAGCTGCGCGCGGAGTGGGCGCGCTCGCCGGCCGTGCGGAGCAGGACGCGCAGGGTGCCCTGGCATCCGCCCTCCACCTCGGCGTTCGAGGGCTCCAGCAGGACGGCGAAGTCTCCGGTGAGCCAGTCGGGGTGGGCCTCGGCGACCTTGCCCAGGCCGTTGAGGTCGGAGGCGACCTCCTCCTGGTCGTAGAAGACGAAGGTGAGGTCCCGGTTCGGCTCGGGAACGGTCGCGGCGATGCGCAGCTGCACGGCGACGCCGGACTTCATGTCGGTCGTGCCACAGCCCCACAGGACGTCGTTCTCGTCGAGGCGGGAGGGGACGTTGCCGGCGATCGGCACGGTGTCGAGGTGACCCGCGAGGACGACGCGCTCGCCGCGGCCCAGGTCGGTGCGGGCGACGACGTTGTTCCCGAAGCGGTCCACGGTCAGGTGCGGCAGGGCGCGCAGCGCGTGTTCCACGAGGTCGGCGAGTACCTTCTCGTCGCCGCTCACGGACGGAATGTCGACGAGCCGGGCGGTCAGCTCGGCGGCGTCCAGGGTGAGGTCCAGCTCGGATTCGGCCATGGAAGCGACCCTAGCGCCCGGTGCCGCGCGGACCGCGCGTCGTCCGGCCGGTGGACGCGTCATATGCCTCAAGTACGGTGGGCGGCGTGTCCGAGAACCGTCCTCCCCGCCCCCGCCGCCGCAGACCGCTGCGCGTGGCCGTCGGTCTCCTCGTCCTGTTCGCGGTGATCGGGTACTTCGCCGCGCAGCGGAACTCCAACGGCGGCGGCGCGCCGTACTGCACCGCCGCCGCGGCCGGGGCGGATCCGGAGGAGTACGAGCTGTCCCCGGAGCAGGCCGCGAACGCGGCGACGATAGCGGCCGTCGGGATCTCCAAGGGCCTGCCGGACCGGGCGGTGACCATCGCGCTGGCGACGGCGATGCAGGAGTCCGCGCTGCGCAACCTCGACCACGGGGACCGGGATTCGCTGGGCCTGTTCCAGCAGCGGCCCTCCATGGGCTGGGGCACCCCGGAGGAGATCACGGACCCGGTCTACTCGGCCGCGGTCTTCTACGACCACCTCGTCGAGGTTCCGGGGTACTCGCGGCTGCCGCTGACGGTGGCCGCGCAGAAGGTGCAGCGCAGCGGCTTCCCGCAGGCGTACGCGAAGCACGAGCCGGACGCGACGGTCCTGACGGCCGCCTTCGGCGGGGCCGGCACTCTGGTCTGCTCGGGTCCGGTCCCGGCGGCGGGTGATCCGGAGCGCGTACGGGCGGAGCTGGTACGGGCCTTCGGCAAGGAGGCGCTGGGCGAGGGTCCCGCCCCGGCGGCGGACGCTCCGGGCGCGGCGGCGGGCGCGGCGGCGGAGGGCCGGGTCGACGTCCGGCTGAAGCGGGACGGCGGCGCGGCCGAGGAGCGGCGCGGCCGGGCCGTGGCGCACTGGGCGGTGGCCCGGTCCCAGGAGCTGGGGATCGCGCGGGTCTCGTACGGCGGCGGCGACTGGACCGGCGGCCGGGCGGGCCGCGCGTGGCAGCCCCGGGCCGCGGACGGCGCGTCGGGGGGCGGCGGCCGGCCGGACGCCCCCGGCGGCGAGGTACGGATCTTCACCGCGCGCTGAGCCCGCCAGCCCGGTGAGCCCGCCAGCCCGGTGAGCCCGCGGAGGCCGCCAAGCGCGCCGAGTCCGCCGAGCGCGCTGCCGGAAGCGGCCGGGAAGCGGCCCGGAACCCCGCGGAAGGCACCCGGCCGCGCGTGCGAGGCATCACCCGCGCGGGGGAGGACCGGGTGGCGGCCTCCGGGGGCCCCGGAGGGACGGAAGACCTGGTGGGAGCGTGCTGAATGCATTTGTCACGCAGGCCGATTAAACGATGCGTTACCGATCCTTTACCCGGGGCATCCGCAACTCCACCCGCCCCGCGAGCGGTTGTACACGGCGTACTCAGCCGCTACCGCTTAGGAGCAACATGTCCCTCCCCCTGACCCGCCGGATCGCCCGTGCCGCGCTGCTCCTCGCAGCCGGGGCAGCGCCCGTGGTCGGTGCGGCCGGCGCGGCCAGCGCCGCGGGCCTGGAGTCCGTGCCGCAGCTGGACGCGCTCACCGCACCCCTCACCGCCCCCGACACCGCCGGCGCCACGGCGGCGAAGGACACCGCCACCGAGGCGGTGCCGGCCGCCGCCTCCCCCGCCGCCGACCTGGTGGGCACCGCGGCGCCGATGCTCGGCGGGCTGCCGGCCGCGAAGGACCTGCCCGTGGGCTCCCTGCCGACCGGCGAGCTCCCGACCGGCTCGCTGCCGACGGGCTCCCTGACCGGGGCCCTGCCGCTGGGCGGGCTGCCGCTGGGCGGCTGACCGCCGCTGGACACCGAAGGGGCCGGGAGCACGAACTCCCGGCCCCTTCGGGCTGCCGCGGTACGGCGGGTGCGGGGCCGGCTCAGCCGAGGCGCTTGACGGCCGCCGCGACGCGTTCGTCGGTGGCGGTGAAGGCGACGCGCACGAACCGCGCGCCCGCCTCGCCGTAGGTGTCCCCCGGCGCGACCAGGATGCCCAGCTCCGCGAGGTGGGCGACGGTGTCCCAGCAGGGCTCGTCCCGGGTCACCCACAGGTAGAGGCTGGCCTCGCTGTGCTCGACGCGGAAGCCGTGCGCCTCCAGGGCGGTGCGCAGCGCGGCGCGGCGGGCCGCGTAGCGGGCGCGCTGCTCGGTCACGTGCGCGTCGTCACCCAGGGCCGCCACGGTGGCCGCCTGGACGGGCGCGGGGGTCATCATCCCGCCGTGCTTGCGGATCTGGAGCAGCTCGCCGAGCACGGCGGCGTCACCGGCGGCGAACGCCGCCCGGTAGCCGGCCAGGTTGGACCGCTTGGAGAGGGAGTGCACGGCGACGAGGCCCTCGTAGGAGCCGCCGCAGACGTCGTCGTGGAGGACGGAGACCGGCTCGGCCTCCCAGCCCAGTTCGAGGTAGCACTCGTCGCTGAAGATCAGGATGCCGTGCTCGCGGGCCCAGGCCACGATCCGGATCAGCTCCTCCTTGGGGAGGACCTTCCCGGTGGGGTTGGACGGGGAGTTCAGCCACAGCAGCCGGACGCCGGCCGGGTCCAGCTCCGTCGGGTCGTCGTACACGACGGGCTCCGCGCCGCACAGCCGCGCGCCGACCTCGTACGTGGGGTAGGCGAGCCGGGGGTAGGCGACCTTGTCGCCGGCGCCGAGGCCCAGCTGCGTCGGCAGCCACGCCACGAGTTCCTTCGAGCCGATGACGGGCAGGACGTTGGCGTGTCCGGCGGCGCTCGCGCCGAGCCGTCCGCGCACCCAGCCCGTGATCGCGTCGCGCAGGGCGGCCGTGCCCCACACCGTCGGGTAGCCCGGCGAGTCGGCGGCGTCGGTGAGCGCCCGCCGGATCAGCGGGGGCACCGGGTCGACCGGCGTGCCGATCGACAGGTCGACAATGCCGTCCGCGTGGGCCGCCGCCGTGGCCTTGTACGGCTCCAGCTTGTCCCAGGGGAAGACGGGCAGACGGTCGGATACTGCGGCCACGGGGGTCTCTGCTCTCTCTGAGTGGGGGCGGGAAACGCCTCGGTCCCGTGCGGCGGGCAGGCCGTACGGGACCGAGGGGCGCTTCTGCCGTGAAAGGTCAGTGTTCGCCGTTGATACCGGCGGGAAGCGCCGCGACGAAGGGGTGGTCGCGCTCGATCAGGCCGAGCTTGGAGGCACCACCGGGCGAACCGAGCTCGTCGAAGAACTCGACGTTCGCCTTGTAGTAGTCCTTCCACTCCTCCGGAGTGTCGTCCTCGTAGAAGATGGCCTCGACCGGGCAGACCGGCTCACACGCACCACAGTCGACGCACTCGTCCGGGTGGATGTACAAGGACCGCTGGCCCTCGTAGATGCAGTCGACGGGGCACTCTTCGATGCATGCCTTGTCCTTGACGTCGACACAAGGCTCCGCGATGACGTAGGTCACGCTCTCGTTCCTCCTCGGTAGGGCTTCCATATCGCGCGGGAGCGCGGCGTCGTCGATGCCCGCACCTAGTATCTCCGTTCCCGGGCACGATCCGAACAGGAGGGGCGGACAGAGCTGTGGAAATCGCTGCTGGCGGACTGCTGGAGGTCCGTATCACCCCGGCTGACGTGGGTAAACGAGTCTCTGTACGACGGGTGGAGCCGGGGGCGGGCGGATCACCCGAGTTCGCCGACACCGTAGGAGTTCTCACATCCTGGTACGAGGGTGTGCTGCTGATCACAAAGAAGAACGGCCAGGCGGTCCGCATCGCGGAATCGTCGCTGGTGGCGGGCAAGGTCGTCCCTGCCGCGCCGGCCCGGCGGCGGGGTCCGGCGGCCTCCTTCGAGGAGCTCGCGCGGATCACCGCGCGGTCCTGGCAGCCGCTGGAGAGCGAGCCCCTGGGCGAGTGGACGCTGCGGGCGGCCGCCGGATTCACCCGGCGGGCCAACTCGGTCCTGCCGCTCGGCGATCCGGGGATGCCGCTGGGAGACGCGCTCGGGCGGGTGGGCGACTGGTACGCGCGCCGCGGGCTCCCGGCCTACGTACAGGCCGCCACGGGCGCCGTCGGCACCCAGGAACTGCTCTGCGCGGAGCTGGAGCGGCGCGGCTGGACGGCCGAGGTCTCGGCGGAGGTCCGGATCGGCGCGCTGGCCGCGGTGGGCGACGTGGACGCGCCGGCGGCCGACGGCGTACGGCTGACGCGCACCCCGGACGAGGAGTGGCTCGGGCGCTACGGGAAGGCCGACGATCCGGAGCTGGCCCGGCGGCTGCTGGTGGAGGGGCCGTCGGTGTGGTTCGCGGCGCTGCCCGGCGGCCGCGCGGTCGGGCGGTGCGTGGTGGACGGCCGGTGGGCCGGCTTCGCGGCCGTGACGGTCGACCCGGCGCACCGGCGGGAGGGCCTGGCGACGGCGGTGATGGCGGCCCTGGCGCGGCGGGCGCTGGAGGAGGGCGCGTCGGCGGCCTGGCTCCAGGTGGAGACGGACAACCCGGCGGCGCGGGCGCTGTACGACGGCCTGGGCTTCGCCACGCACCACAGCTACCACCACTTCCGGCACTTCCGGGCGGCGGCGTGACGTCCGCCTGGCGGGAGCGGTTCGCGGTGGAGGCCCGGTCGGAGCGCCCCGATCTGGCGCTGCTGTGCCTGCTGCTGGCGGCGGAGGCCGATCCGGACCTGGACGAACGCGCCATGGACTGGGCGCAGATCGAGCTGGACCGGCTCGCCGGGATGCTGCCGTACGGGCTGCGGGGCGGACGGGCGTGGGCTTCGGCGGTCACGGAACTGCTGGGCGGGCGGCTCGGCTTCCACGGCACCCCGGCGGACTACGACCGGCTGCCGTCCTCGCTGCTGCACGAGGTGCTGAGGCGGCGGCGCGGGTTGCCGATCCTGTTGTCGGTGGTGTGGATGGAGGTCGCGCGGCGCGCCGGCGCGCCGGTGTACGGACTGGGGCTGCCGGGGCACTTCGTGGTGGGCTTCGGGGACCCCGGGGAGGGCGTGGTGGTGGATCCGTTCGCCGGCGGCGCGTCGCTGGGGACGGGGGCGGCCGAACTGGCCGACGGGCCGCGGACCCCGGCGCGGACCCGGGACATCGTGCTGCGGATCCTGAACAACATCCGGGCGTGGGCCTCGACCCGGCCCGAGCACTCCGGGGTGGCGCTGTGGGCGCTGGACCTGTCGCTGCTGCTGCCGTCGCACCCGGCGTCGCTCCGGTACGAGCGGGCGCGGCTCCTCGTGGAGCGGGGCGCCTTCCAGGAGGGGGCCGCCGAGATGGAGTCGTACGCGACGGTGGTGGACGCGATCGACGCCTCCGCGGCGGGCCGCATCCGCGCGGAGGCCGCGTCGGCCCGCGCCCTGCTGAACTGACGGGCCCGGGGCCCGGGCGGTGCCCCGGCCCCGGGTGGTCAGGACGGGTTGGTGTCGACGACCACGGTGCGCTCGGCGGTGGTCTTGCCGCGCAGGGCCTGGCCGAGGGCGCCGGCCACGTCCTGCGGGGTGACCGCCGTCTTGGCGCCGGAGCCCCGGGCGATCAGGATGCCGTCGAAGGTGTTCCCGTAGACGTCCTTGAGGGCTTCCAGGTCGAACTTCGGGGCGAGGTGGCCCTCCACCGGCTGCATGCTGAGGATCTTCGGCAGGGACTTGGCGCCGAAGGCGAGGGGCCTGCCCCCGATCTTGACCACGGCGTTGGCCGACATCGCGGGCTCGGCGAACTCCTTCATGGCACGGTCCAGTTCGGCCTGGTCAATGGTCGGGGCCTTGGCGGTGACCGGCAGTTCGACGGGGGCGGCCTTGCCGGTGGCCACCATGTCGCGGAACGCCCTGGTGACCTGGGCGGCCGAGGCGTCGGCGTCGAGGGTGGTGCCGGGGGTGCCGGGGACGGCGACGGCCTTGCCCGTGTCGAACGTGATGGTGCCCTCGGTGCCCGAGCCGGACGTGCCCGCGAGTTCCTGGAGCGCGACCTGGAGCTTCTCCTCGTCGACCGGCAGCACGGGGGTCGCCTCGCGCTCCTGGCCGAGGAGGGAGCCGATGACGGTGACCGGGTTGTAGTCGCTGCCGGCGGCGTTGCGGACGGTGGTCTGGCTGTCCAGCGTCAGTCCGGCCTTCTCCGGCTTCAGCTCGACCTGCTTGCCGTCGACGGTGAGCTGGAGCGGGGCGGCGGCGCGGGCGCCGAAGGCCGTCTGGAGCTTGGCCACGGCCTCGTCGCGGCTGCCGCTGATGTCGACGTCGAGGACGGTGGTGCCCTTGGGCACGTCGGAGTGGTTCAGCAGCAGCCCGGCGCCGTAGGCGACGCCGAGGACGCCGAGGAGACCGATGCACAGGAGCAGGAGCTTGGAGCGGGCCTTCTTCACGGGCTTGGCCGGGGCCTTCTGCTTCGGGGGCACGGGGGCGGGGACCGCCGCGGGGGCGGGGACCGGTACCGGAGCCGGCATCGGTACGGGGGCGGGGCCGTCCGTCTCGGGGCCGGGCCAGCGGGGAGCAGCGTCGGCGCGGGGGGCGCCCGCGGGGGCGCCGGAGCCGAAGCCGTGGCCGCCCGTGGGTCCGGCGGGGGCGCCGGCGGCCGGGCCGCCGTAGGCGGGGAACGCCTCGGTGACGGGTCCCGCGTCGCCCTGGTCGCCCGGGTACCCGGGGTAGCCCTGGGGGGCACCGGTACCGGGACCGCCGGGCAGCGGGCCCGCCGGGGCGGGCGGCTGCGCGGCGTAGTCCGGGCTGTAGCCCGAGGCGGGCGCGCCCGCGGAGCGCTGCGGGGCGAAACCGCCCTGGGCCGCCGGAGGCTGCGGGGTGCGTCCCGGGAGCGGCGCCGCGGGCGGCGGGGCCTGGAACGGGCCCTGGCCCTGCCCTTGGCCCAGGCCCTGCCCCAGGCCCTGGCCCTGCGGGGGCCCGGCCGGGAGCCCGGGCGCCTGGCCCTGTGTCCGGCCCGGCGCCGGCGCCGGCGGCGGGGTCTGCGGGGCCGACTTGCGCGGGGCGAACCAGTTGCTGGGCACCTCCCCGCCCTCGGCCGGACCGCCCTGCGGGCCGGCCGGCTCCGGCGCGGCCTCGATCCGCGTCGGCTGCGGCTGCTTGGGCCGCGGCGCGGACTGCGGGGACGGCGCGGCGCCCGGCGCACGGGTCTGCTGCGGGGCCGGCTCGGCGGCCGCCGCGTCGGCGGGGGCTCCCATCGGCTTGCGCACGACCACCGGCGGGATCGGCCGCGAACCCGGGATGTTGATCCGGATCCGGGTCGTCAGGGTGGTCTCGGTCTTGGGCCCGTCGGATTCGGGCGTGGACGGCTTCGAGGTCACAGGGGTCTCCTCCGGGGCGGTCGCCGCAGCGTCCGTGGACGGATACTGGCCGGTTCCATACGGCGGGGTACCCGAAGGGTAGGCGGCTCCGCCGCGCCCCTGGGGCCCGGAGGACGAACTGTCAGTTTCACGACTCAAGGCAGGTTCTCCCGGTTGGCTCCGCCGCCCGTCATACCGTGCGCGGGCAGCTCGGCGGCCCGTCCACCATACTGGCCGTCGCCCGTACACAACTGACCCCCGGGAATCAGCGGTTCCTCACGGGCCCCGCAAATCCCCCCTCAAGCACCCTTCGCGGTCCGTTCCGTACCCGGTGGACCGGCCCCCCGGTGAAGTCCAACGCCACGTCACTTGGCGGACGGTGCGGCTGAAACCGGCCGATCCGGGGCGACGCGCATCGTGGCACACATCACAGCGAACACGGTTCCGCCCAAAAGGTAGGCGTACATACCGATTCCGGACGAACTCAACAGGAAGTCGCCCTCGGGGCGCGGGATGCCGAGCATCACGTACGCGAGGAACCAGCCGCCCGCGGCGCCGCCGACGCCGAGCCCCGGCCCGAGGAGGATCCGCCCGCCGAGGAACAGTCCGAAGACGGCGAGCAGGGCGAGCAGCAGACCGCCGGGGAACCACAGGTCCACCGCCAGCCAGCCGGCCGTTGCGGTCACGACGCCCGCCAGCAGCAGGCCCAGGCAGCCGGCGATCCGGCCCGGTCCGAGGTTCCCGTTCACGCCTCCACCCCCGCGAAGAGATCGTGCTCGCGCTCGCCGGCCGGTACGCCGGGCCGCCCGGCGACGAGTTCGTAGTACTCGCGGGTGAACAGCGGCTGCCCGAGGTCGTTGGAGAGGGCGAAGAACGGCCCGTCCACGGCGATCTGGGTGGCATGGGCCCGCATGGCGGCCGTCTTGGCGGCCACGAAGGTCTCGTCCCCGCCGATCTCGGCGGTGATCAGCCCGTCGGCGACGACCCCCGGCACGTCCTGCGGGGTGGCCGTCCCGGGGAACGGGACCGTACGGTCCGCGCGCAGCCGGGCGAAGCCCGCCTCGGCCACGGACAGCGGGACGCGGTTCCAGTAGACCTTCCCGATCCGGTGCGGCTCGCCGAGGGCGGTCCGGTACCCGGCCTCCGCGGCGAGTTCGGCGGCGCGCGTGGCGACGCGGTGGGCCTGGATGTGGTCGGGGTGACCGTACCCGCCGTCCGGGTCGTAGGTGACGAGGACCTGCGGGCGTACCTCGCGGATCACCTCGACGAGGTGGTCGGCGGCCTCGTCCACGTCGGCGGACCAGAAGGCGCCGGGGCGGGTGTTCTGCGGCGCGCCCATCATCCCGGAGTCCCGGAAGCGTCCGGGGCCGCCGAGGAACCGGTGGTCGGTGACGCCCAGTTCGGCCATGGCCGCGGCGAGTTCGCCGACGCGGTGGGGGCCGAGGGTGTCGTCGCGGTCGGCCGCCAGGTGCGCGAGCCCGGGCGGGATGACCTCGCCCTCCTCACCGAGGGTGCAGGTCACCAGGGTGACGTGCGCGCCCTCGGCCGCGTACTTCGCCATGGTGACGCCGTTGTTGATCGACTCGTCGTCCGGGTGCGCGTGCACCAACAGCAGACGGCGGGCGGGAAGACCGTTCATGGGCCAAGCCTAGGGGGTGCCGGCTACGTCGCTCCGTACGCCCGCGGGGCGGGCGCGGCAGCGGCGGGTGCGACGGCACCCTCCGGGGCGGGGGCCTAGAACTTGAGCCCACTGATCATGCTCGCCACGTTCGAAGTGAGCTGGCTGAGGGTGGGGGCGATGGTGGAGCTCGCCAGGTAGAAACCGAGGAGTACGCAGACCACCGCGTGTCCCGCCTTCAGGCCCGACCTGCGGACCAGCAGGAAGACGACGATCGCCAGCAGCACCACGGCCGAGATCGAGAGTGCCACGGCGTTTCACCTCCACGTCGAGCGGACATCGGTTCGCGTATTCGCGCAATCGTGCTCGGCGAGATGCATACCCACCATGCGCTACGAATCATAACTATCCGTGCCAGCCGACCGATCGAATTCCGGCAGCGCGAGGGGCGTACGAGGTGCACGGTCGGGGTCACGGGGGAGGCCGGCCGGGGAGGCTGTGCGCCTCCCCGGCCGGTTGTGGGCACCCGCACGGCCGCACCCCGCCCAGGCTGCCCGGCTGATATCTCGGGGCAGATACGGTCAAGTTGCCCCGGTGTAAACGGAGTGAGGGGGGCGGCCCGCGCGGTGGGGGCGGTCGCGCGCGGGTGGCGAGAAATGATCCCCCGCGGACGCCTCCCGTCCGCTCCGTGGACCGGCGGACTACCGGCCGGCGTCCTCCGGCGGGGGCGGGACCACCTGCTTCTCCGCCGCGAAGTGACAGGCCGACGGGTGGGCCGCCGGTCCCGTGGGGAAGACGGCCGGGACGGCCAGCAGCGGCACCTCCGAGGCGCAGCGGGATTCGGCCTTCCAGCAGCGGGTGCGGAAGCGGCAGCCGGACGGCGGGTTGGCCGGGGACGGCACGTCACCGGTGAGGATGATCCGGTCGCGGTGGGCGCGCGCGCCGGGGTCCGGCACGGGGACGGCGGAGAGCAGGGCCTGGGTGTACGGGTGGGTCGGGTGCTCGTAGATCTGCGTGTCGGTGCCGGTCTCGACGATCCGGCCCAGGTACATGACGCCGACCCGGTCGGAGATGTGGCGGACGATCGAGAGGTCGTGCGCGATGAAGACGTAGGACAGGGCGAAGTCGTTCTGGAGGCGTTCCAGCAGGTTGATGACCTGGGCCTGCACCGATACGTCGAGGGCGGAGACCGGCTCGTCGGCGACGATGACCTCGGGCCGCAGGGCCAGGCCGCGGGCGATGCCGATGCGCTGGCGCTGGCCGCCGGAGAACTGGTGCGGGTAGCGGTTGATGTACTCCGGGTTCAGGCCGACCACGTCCAGCAGGTCCTGCACCTTGCGCCGCCGGTCGCCCCTGGGGGCGACCTCGGGGTGGATCTCGTACGGCTCGCCGATGATGTCGCCGACCGTCATGCGCGGGTTCAGCGAGGTGTACGGGTCCTGGAACACCATCTGGATGTTGCGGCGGACGGCCTTCAGGGCGCGTCCGGACAGCTTGGTGATGTCCTCGCCCTTGTACGAGATCACGCCCGAGGTCGGCCGCTCCAGGTTGACCAGCATCTTGGCCACGGTCGACTTGCCGCAGCCGGACTCGCCGACGATGCCCAGGGTCTCGCCGGCCTTCAGGGAGAAGGAGACCCCGTCCACGGCCTTGACCGAGCCGATCAGTTTGCGCAGGACGACGCCCTGGGTCAGCGGGTAGTGCTTGACCAGGTCCTTCACTTCGAGAAGGGACTCAGCCATGGAGGCACTCCTTCCAGAAGAAGCAGGCGCTGGTCCGCTCCTCGGCGACCCGCGCCAGCGGCGGGACCTCGGCGCGGCAGGCGTCCCGCGCCATCGGGCAGCGGGGGTTGAAGGCGCAGCCGGGCGGGATGGCCAGCAGGTTGGGCGGCAGGCCCTTGATGGCGTACAGCTCCTGGCCCTTCTGGTCCAGGCGCGGGATGGAGTCCAGCAGGCCGCGGGTGTAGGGGTGGGCGGGCGCCCGGTAGATCGCGTGGACGGGGGCCGCCTCGACGATCCGGCCCGCGTACATGACGGCGATCTTGTCGGCGACGTCGGCGACGACGCCGAGGTCGTGGGTGATGAGGATCAGGCCCATGTTCAGCTCGCGCTGCAGTTCGGCGAGGAGGTCCATGACCTGGGCCTGGACGGTGACGTCCAGGGCGGTGGTCGGCTCGTCGGCGATGATCAGCGAGGGCTCCAGGGCCAGCGCCATGGCGATCATGATGCGCTGGCGCATGCCGCCGGAGAACTGGTGCGGGTAGTCCCCCACGCGCTCCTTGGCCGCCGGGATCTTCACCCGGTCCATCAGCTCGACGGCCTTGGCCCGGGAGTCCTTGCGGGACATCCCGCGGTGGACCTCGTACATCTCGCCGAGCTGGGCGCCCACGCTGAGGACGGGGTTGAGGGAGGACAGCGCGTCCTGGAAGATCATCGCCATCTCGGCGCCGCGGATCTTCCGGCGCCGCTCCTCCTTCATCTTCAGCAGGTCCTCGCCCTTGAAGAGGATCTCGCCGCCCGCGATGCGGCCGGGCGGCGAGTCCAGGATGCCCATCACGGCCTGGGCGGTGACGGACTTGCCCGAACCGGACTCGCCGAGCACGGCGAGGGTCTCGCCCTCGTCCACCGAGTAGTCGACGCCGTTGACCGCCTTCGCGACTCCGTCGCGCGTGGTGAATTCCACGTGCAGGTCGCGGACTTCGAGCAGCATGTGCGGGGCTCCTCAGCGCAGCTTGGGGTCGAGGGCGTCGCGCACCGCGTCGCCGAGCATGATGAAGGCGAGCACGGTCAGGCTGAGCGCGCCCGCGGGGTAGAGCAGCATGTGCGGGGCGTTGCGGATCTGCGGGGCCGCGTTGGAGATGTCGATGCCCCAGGAGACCGTCGGCGGGCGCAGGCCGACGCCGAGGAAGGACAGGGTGGCCTCCAGGGCGATGTACGTGCCCAGGGCGATGGTCGCGACGACGATGACGGGCGCGACGGCGTTCGGTGCCACGTGCCGCAGCAGCATCCGGCCGTTGCCGGCGCCGAGCGCCCGGGCGGCCTGGACGTAGTCGTTCTGCTTGGCGGTGATCACCGAGCCGCGGGCGATGCGGGCGATCTGCGGCCAGCCCAGCAGCACGATGAAGCCGACCACGGGCCAGACGGTGTTGCTGGTGACCACGGACAGGAAGACCAGGCCGCCGAGGACGACGGGGATGCCGAAGAAGATGTCGGCGACCCGGGAGAGCAGCGAGTCCGACCAGCCGCCGAAGAATCCGGCGAGTCCGCCGAGCACGGATCCGAGCAGGGCGGCGCCGAGGGTGGCGCAGATGCCGACGGTGATGGAGGCGCGGGCTCCGTAGACGGTGCGGGTGTAGACGTCGCAGCCCTGGGTGTCGTAGCCGAAGGGGTGTCCGGGGGACGCGCCTTGCTGGGACTTGGACAGGTCGCACTGGAGCGGGTCGCCGCTCGCGATCAGCTGGGGCCAGACCGAGATGACGATCAGGAAGAGGATCAGCAGGGAGGAGATGACGAAGACGGGGTTGCGGCGCAGCTGGTGCCAGGCGTCGGACCACAGGGAGCGGGCCTTCTCCTGGGCGCCGGAGCCGCCGGCCGGTCCCGGTCCCGGGCCCTTCTCCAGGCTTTCGGCCTCTTCCAGGGCCAGATCCATGGCGCCTCCCTGGCCGGTGGGTGAGATCGCCTCGTGCCGGCGGGGGCCGACGGGATCGTAGCCACCGGGTCCTTCCGCGCGTTCGGGACCCTCGGGACGCTCGGGCTCAGGCATAACGGATCCTCGGGTCCAGGACCGCGTAGAGCAGGTCGACGAGCAGGTTCGCCACCAGGAAGACGATGACGAGGATGGTCACGAAGCCGACGACGGTGGGGGCGTTGTTGCGCAGGATGCCCTGGTAGAGCTGGTAGCCGACGCCGTGGATGTTGAAGATCCGCTCGGTGACGATGGCGCCGCCCATGAGGGCGCCGATGTCGGTGCCGATGAAGGTGACGACGGGGATGAGGGAGTTGCGCAGCAGGTGCCGGGTGACGACCCTGCGGCGCGGCAGCCCCTTGGCCACGGCCGTCCGTACGTAGTCGGCCTTGGCGTTCTCGGCGATGGAGGTGCGCGAGAGGCGGGTGACGTAGGCGAGGGAGACGAGGGCGAGCACGATGCCGGGCAGGATCAGTTCGCCGAACGTGGCGTCCGGGGAGACGGTGGGCCGCACCCAGCCCCATTTGACGCCGAAGAGGTACTGGAGCAGGTAGCCGGTGACGAAGGTCGGCACGGAGATGACGACCAGGGTCAGCACCAGCACGCTGGTGTCGACGGCCCGGCCGCGGCGCAGCCCGCTGATGACGCCGAGGGTGATGCCGACGATGACCTCGATGACGATGGCGACGATCGTCAGGCGCAGGGTGACGGGGAAGGCGGTGGCCATCAGGGAGGTGACGCTCTGCCCGTTGAAGGCCGTGCCGAAGTCGCCCTTGAAGATCTGGTTCATGTAGTGGAGGTACTGCTTCCACAAGGGCTGGTCGAGGTAGAGGTCCTTGCGGATGCGCGCGGCGGTGGCCGGGTCGGGGGCCTTGTCGCCGAAGAGGGCGGCCACGGGGTCACCGAGCGCGTACACCATGAAGAAGATCAGGAACGTGCTGCCGATGAACACCGGGATCATCTGGAGCAGCCGCCGGATCACATAACGTCCCATGGACTGCTCCAGGATCGATCCGTCGGGGGGTCAGCTGACCTTGATCTGGTCGTAGACCGGGACGCTGAACTGGTTCAGGGTCACGTCCGCGAGCCGCTCGGAGTAGCCGGCGCTGCCGTTCTGGTACCAGAGCGGGATGGACGGCATCTGCTCGGCGAGGATCTTCTCGGCGTCGCGGAACGTGGCCGTGGCCTTCGCCGTGTCGCTCTCCTGGTTGGCCTGGTCGACGAGCTTGTCGAACTCCGGGTTGCTGAACTTGCCGTAGTTCGAGGAGGCGCCCGTGTAGTACAGCGGCTCCAGGAAGTTCTGGATCAGCGGGTAGTCGGCCTGCCAGCCGGAGCGGAAGGGGCCGGTCAGCTTGAAGCCGCTCTGCTGGTTGCGGAAGTCGGCGAAGGTGCCGATGGGGTTGACCGTGCAGACCGGGCCCTCGCCGAGGGCGTTGTTGATGCTGTTGCAGACGGCGTCCATCCACTCGCGGTGGGAGCCGGTGTCCACGTTGGAGGTCAGTGTGACCTTTCCGCCGGGCAGGCCACCGCCCTCCTGGATGAGCTTCTTGGCCTCGGCGGGGTCGTAGACGCAGGCGTCGCCGCAGGCGGTCGCGGAGAAGCCGCCCTGCTCGCCGAGGGCCGGCGAGGTCCAGTCCTTGGCGGGGGTGCGGGTGTCGCGGAAAATCTGCCGGGTGATCTCGTCGCGGTTGATCGCCCGCGAGATGCCCCGGCGGACCTTCTCCATGCCCTCCTTGCCCCACTGGGGGTCGTACAGCGGGAAGGTGAGGGTCTGGATGATCAGTGCCGGCTGGTTGATGTAGCGGTCGCCGAGGTCGTTCTGGACGCTCTTGAGCTGCTGCGCCGGGACGTCGTCGACGAGGTCGAGGTTTCCGGAGATGAGGTCCGTGTACGCGGTGTTGTTGTCGGTGTAGACCTTCAGGTCCACGCCGCCGTTCTGCGCCTTGTCGGCGCCGGGGTAGCCGTCCCACGCGCGCAGCTTCATGCCGGTGCCCTTGGTGTAGGAGTCCACCGTGTACGGGCCGTTGCCGACGGGCTTGTTCAGCCAGCCCGCGTGGTCGGTGAAGAAGGCCTTGGGCAGCGGGGAGAACGCCTGGTAGCCGAGGGTCTCGGGCCAGGTGGAGAACTTCTCCTTCAGGGCCACCGTGAAGGTCTTGGGGTCCTTGACCACCAGCCCGGACATCGTCTTGGTCCTGGGGTCCCCGGACTTCGGGTGCAGGTCGTCGTAGCCGACGATGTCCGAGAAGAACGGCGCGTTGTTCTGCTTGTTGCGGACGTCCGCCCCGTAGTTCCAGGCGTCCACGAAGGACTGCGCGGTGACGGGCTCGTCGTTGCTGAACGTCCAGCCGTCCTTCAGCGTGACCGTGAAGTTCTGGCTGTCCGTCGTCTCGATCTTCTCGGCGACCATGTCCTTGGCCTCGCCGGTCTTCGGGTCGTACCGCTTCAGCCCCCGGAAGAGCATGTCGAGGACCTTGCCGCCCTGCACCTCGTTGGTGTTGGCCGGCTCCAGCGGATTCTGCGGATCACCCCACGAGGAGCTGACGATCCCGGCGCCGCCGTCTCCCCCGCTGTCGCTTCCGCCGCCGCAGGCCGTCGCCGCGAGGGCGACGGCCATCGCGCATGCGGCCCACTTGGCGTGGGTGGCTCCGCGCATGGAGTGCCTCCTCTGGGATCCCAAGATTCACGTAGGGGCCAATGTCACCCGTTATGGGGTCCCGCACACTCCTGGTTGGACCGATTGCACCCCCGCGTCACCCGCCTGTCACCCCTGCGGGTGCAACGGCAGCTCCCAGGTGTCCACCGCGTAGTGCAGTCCCATGCCGTGCGCCTCGTAGAGCGCCAGCGCGCCGGTTTCGTTGTGGGTGTCCACGCCGAGGCCGACGGTGTTGCGGCCCCGGGCCGCGTACGCGGCGAATCCGTGGCGCAGCAGGTGTCCGCCGAGGCCGCGGCCGCGCAGGTCCTTCCGTACGCCGATGTGGCTGATCCAGCCCATGCTGGTGCGGTCGTCCCGGGTGAGGAGCACGGCCGCGTCGCCCGCGCCGGGCAGGCTCGCGATCCACACCAGCGACCAGTCGAGCTGCCGGGCGTCGAGGTGGTCCAGCCAGGGCTCGTACGCGCGCTCCACGTGCCCGAAGTGCGCCGCGAAGGTCTCCTCGACCAGGGCGTGGGCGCGGCGGCGGTCGGCCTCGTCGGCGCCGCAGTGGCGCAGGGACAGCCCGGCGGGCGGGACGGGGGCCGGGTCGGCGGCCGGGGACAGGGACTTGGTCATGACCTGGTAGCGGCGGATGGTGCGGTAGCCGCGGCCGGTCAGGAGGGAGAGGTCCAGGGTGGGTTCCACGTTGAGCTGGATCCGCAGGCCGCCGGGGCCGGCCCCGGCGGCCAGTTCGCGGGCCCGGGCCTCCATCCGGTCCAGCAGCAGGGCGGCGGCCTCCGGATGGCCGGGCAGGACGTAGTGGTCGCCGTCGACGCGGCCGGGGCCGGCGTCGGTCCAGACGAGGGCGTACGCGAGGAGCCGGCCGCCCTCGAAGGCGAGCCAGGAGTCGGTGGCGAGGTCGATGCCGGGGTGGTTGAGGTCGGCCTCGACGGCGGCGAGATCGGTCTCCGGGCGGCCGATCTCGATGACGTCGACGGCGTTGAGCAGGGCGCAGATGTCGGACGCGTCCCCGGGCCCGGCGGGCCGGACGGTCAGCATGGCGGTCATCGGCCCACTCTCGGCCCGGTCGGCCGCCCGGTGCAACCGCCTTTCCCGTACGGGGAACGCCGGAGCGCCCGGGGCCCGGGGGGTGCGGGGGCCGGCGGGGGGGGGGGGGGGACCCCCGCCGAACCGGAGAGCGGGGGGGGGGGGAAGAGTGTGGGGATTGTTGTGTAGATGT
>NZ_JBEOXU010000033.1:0-54797 GCF_040296725.1 Streptomyces sp. NPDC002044 | reverse complement strand
GCATGGCCGCCTCCACTTCTCGGAAGGGTCGGGCGGGGATGGCCGTGGCGGCGCCCCCATTTCCTGGACAACTGTACAGGAAGTCCCGGCGGGAGCTGGCCCTTCATCGGGCCCCAGTCGTTGGGGTCCGGGACGCCGGGCGGGAGCATCTGGCGGCGCTTCGGGCCGTCGGGGTCGGCGCCCTCGCCCGGTTCCTTGGCGCCCGGCCAGGCTTTGGCGACGCGCGCCGCCAGGACGAAGTCCTTGCGCAGCGGGTGCCCTTCGAAGTTCTCCGGCAGGAGGAGCGGGACGAGGTGCGGGTGATCGGTGAAGACCACTCCGAACATCTCGAAGGTCTCGCGCTCGTGCCATTGCGCGCCCGCGTAGACGGCCACGGCGGAGGCCAGCGACGGCGCCGTGTGCGGGACGGTGGTGCGCAGCAGCAGGCGGCGTACGCGGTGGTTCTCCAGGGAGACGACGTGTGCGCAGATCCGGAAGCCGGTGCCCGGCTCGTCGACCGCGCTCAGCCAGTCGAAGTACGTGCAGCCCAGCTTGTCCCGGGCGATTTCGAGGGACGGGATCCAGGAACCGAGGGGGACGTCGACGGTGAGGAGCTCGTACGCGTACGAGCCCACCGCCTCCTCGCCGAAGACCGTGGACGCCGCGTCGGGCAGGGAGTCGTAGAGGTTCACGCGCCGGCTCCCGGGGCGGGCGGGGGCGTGACCAGGCCGCTGGTGAGCTGCCCGACGGACGGGGCCTGCGCGTAGCGCTCCGCCAGGGACTCGCGGGCGATCTTCTCCTGGAGCTTGAGGATGCCCTGGAGGAGCGCCTCGGGGCGCGGCGGGCAGCCCGGTACGTAGACGTCGACGGGGATGATCTGGTCGACGCCCTTCGTCACCGAGTACGAGTCCCAGTACGGGCCGCCGCAGTTGGAGCAGGCGCCGAAGGAGATGACGTACTTCGGCTCCGGCATCTGCTCGTACAGCCGCTTGACGGCCGGGGCCATCTTGTCGGTGACGGTGCCCGAGACGATCATGAGGTCCGCCTGCCGGGGTCCGGGCGCGAAGGGGATGACGCCCAGGCGGATGAAGTCGTGCCGGGCCATCGACGCGGCGATGAACTCGATCGCGCAGCAGGCGAGGCCGAAGTTGAAGACCCACAGGCTGTAGCGGCGGCCCCAGTTGAGGACCACCTTCATGGGCTCGGGGGCGAGGCGGGAGAGCACGCCGAGTCGCTTCGGCTCGGGGAGCAGCTCCGGCCGGGCCGGTGTCACGTCCATTCGAGGACGCCCTTCTTGTACGCGTAGAGCAGGCCGACGGCCAGGAAGCCCAGGAAGACGAACATCTCCACGAGCGTCGTGGCGCCGTAGCCGGCGGCGGCGAACACGGTCGCCCAGGGGAACAGGAAGATCGAGTCGACGGCGAAGATGACGTAGAGGAAGGCGTAGACGTAGTAGCGGACCTGGGTGTGGGCCCAGCCCTCGCCGACCGGGTCGACGCCGCACTCGTACGTCAGCAGCTTCTCCGGGGTCGGGACGGTGGGCCGCAGCAGGCGGTTCGCGGTGAAGGCCACCGTCACGAAGAGCACACCGAGGACGGCGAGCAGGCCGACGACCGAATAACTCCGGAAGTAGTCCGCGGCGAGCACGGTCACGGTCGATACCGTTGGTTCGGGCACGTCCGTCTTCGCTCCTCGGCCACTGTCGGCGATCTGTTACGGACGGGAGTCTAGGGCCTGCCTTCAACGGGGTGGGGTTATCCCCCGTTCACGGCACCCCGGCCACCCCATGGCATCAGCGGGGTCCGCTTGACAGGCTGTGCCGCATGACCGCGAGCATCCTGACGAACGACACCGCCGGCGACGACCGGCCCCCGCCCGTACGCCCCGCCTTCGACGCGGTGACGTGGAAGGAGATCGCCCACCTGCTGGGCAACCTGCCGGTGTCGCTGGCCGGTTTCGTCTACACGGTCGTCATGGTCAGCGTCTCGGGCGGTCTGTCCGTGACCGCGGTCGGCCTTCCGCTGCTCGCCGGCGGTCTCTTCCTGTCCCGGCAGCTGGGACGGCTGGAGCGGGCCCGGGCCCGGGCGCTGCTCGGGGTACGGGTGGACGAGCCGACCCCGATCCCCGGCCCGAAGCGGGCCGGCGGCTTCTTCCCCTGGCTGTGGACGAGCCTCAAGGACCCGGTGGCCTGGCGGACGGTGCTGTACGAGCTGATCCGGCTGCCGTGGGGGGTGCTGACCTTCAGCGTCGTGCTGACCGGGCTGTTCGTGCTGTGGCCGGTGCTGCCGTACGTGGTGCGGGCGCTGGCGAACGTGGACCGGGCGATGGTACGGGGGCTGCTCTCGCCCTCCGACGAGCTGGAGCGGCGGATCGCGGAGCTGGAGTCCGACCGGGGCGTCGTCGTCGACACGGCGGCGGCGGACCTGCGGCGCATCGAGCGGGACCTGCACGACGGGGCGCAGGCCCGGCTGGTGGCGCTGGCCATGGGGCTCGGGCTGGCGAAGGAGAAGCTGCTGGAGGACCCGGAGGGCGCGGCGGCGATGGTCGACGAGGCCCACGGGGAAGTGAAGCTGGCGCTGCGCGAACTGCGGGACCTGGCGCGGGGCATCCACCCGGCCGTGCTGACCGACCGGGGGCTGGACGCGGCGCTGTCGTCGGTGGCGGCGCGGTGCCTGGTGCCGGTGAAGGTGGCGGTGGACCTGCCGGCGCGGCCGGCGGAGGCGATCGAGGGGATCGCGTACTTCGTGGTGTCGGAGCTGCTCCAGAACGTCAGCAAGCACGCGGGCGCGCGGGGCGCGGGCGTGGAGGTGTGGAAGTCCGGGGCGCGGCTGCTGATCCGGGTCTCGGACGACGGGCGCGGCGGGGCGCGGCCGGCCGGCGGGACCGGCATGGCGGGGCTCGCGGAGCGGCTGGAGGCGGTGGACGGGGTGTTCGTCGTGGACTCCCCCGAGGGCGCGGGGACGGTGGTCACGGCGGAACTGCCGTGGCGCGACCGTGCCGGGGCGCTGGGACCGCCGGGCCGGGCGCACTGACCGGGCCGGGGCGCTGGGACCGCCGGGCCGGGGCTCGGCCGGGCGCGTGGCGGCGGGACTCCCGTGCCGCCGCCGGCCGCCGGCCCGTACGCGTGACGGTGGGACTCCCGTCCGGGGTGTGGGCGGGGGTCCTTCGGCGTTCCCGGGCCCTCGGCTCCGGCGCGGCGCGGCCCCCGCCCAGCGCGGGGAAGGCCCGGCACGGCTCCCGGCCCGGGCGGTACGGATGCCCCGCCCGGGCCGCGCCCGCCCCGGGGTCTGCGCGGCGGCGCGGGGAGAGACAGCGTCCCGGCGGCCCGGCGGGGACGGCCCGGGCCGTGCGCCCGGCCCAGCGGTCCCAGCGGCCCGGACCCCGCCCGGCACCGGGACGGCCCGGGCCTCCCCGGGGTGGGGTTATCCCCCCGGCGGAGAGGCCCACCCACCGCATGGTTCGGCGGGGTCCCGGGCGGCAGGCTGGAGGCATCGGAGGGACACGGGCGGTTGGACGGAAGGGGCTGGTCGGGATCATGGGCAACGGCGAGGACGGCGGCGGCGCGGGCGGTGGGATCGGTGTGGTGCTGCGGGCTCCGCTCGCGGCACGGACCTGGCGCGCGTTCGGGTACCTGCTGAGCGGGCTGCCGCTGAGCATTCTGTACTTCTCGCTGGTGGTCACCGGGGTGAGCCTCGGCGCCGGGCTGCTCGTCACCTTCCTCGGCATCCCGGTCCTGGCGGGCGTACTGGCCCTGTGCCGCGGGTTCGGCCACCTGGAGCGGGCACGGGTGCGCGTCCTGCTCGGGGTGGACATCGCCGATCCCGCGCCGGTCCGGGCGAAGAAGGGCGGGGCGCTGTCCGCGATGGGCGCGCTGCTCAAGAGCGGGAGCGCGTGGCGGCACGTGCTGTACTGCGTGGTCCACTTCCCGTGGGCGGTGTTCGGGTTCGTGGTGGCACTGGTGTTCTGGGCGGTCGGCTGGACCTACCTGCTGTACCCGCTGTGGTTCTGGGTGTTCCCGGTCTTCACCGACCAGCCCGGTCTCCAGCTGTTCCAGAACGACGACTACTCCTACTACCTCGACTCCCCCGCCGCGATCGTCCTGACCTCGCTGGTCGGGCTGGCGTTCACGCTCGCCACCCCGTGGGTCGTCCGGGCCCTGACCACCATCGACCGGGTCCTGGTCGGCGGGCTGCTCGGGCCGTCCCGGCTGGACAGCCGGGTCATCGAGCTGGAGTCCGGCCGGGGTGTGGTCGTGGACACCGCCGCGGCCGACCTGCGGCGCATCGAGCGCGATCTGCACGACGGGGCGCAGGCCCGGCTGGTGGCGCTCGCCATGGACCTGGGGCTGGCGAAGGAGAAGCTGCGCGAGGACCCGCAGGCCGCGGCGCGGATGGTGGACGAGGCCCACGGGGAGGTGAAGACGGCCCTGCGGGAGCTGCGCGACCTGGCCCGCGGGATCCATCCGGCCGTGCTGACCGACCGGGGGCTGGACGCGGCGCTGTCCGCGGTGGCCTCGCGATGCGCGGTACCGGTGCGGGTGGCGGTGGACCTGCCGGCGCGGCCCGCGGCGGCGATCGAGGGGATCGCGTACTTCACGGTCTCCGAGCTGCTCCAGAACATCAGCAAGCACGCCTCGGCCCGGGCAGCCTCGGTCGACGTGTGGAAGGCCGGGGAGCGGCTGCTGATCCAGGTCTGCGACGACGGCCGGGGCGGTGCGGACCCGGAGTCCGGGACCGGGCTGGCGGGCCTGGCGGAGCGGCTGGACGCGGTGGACGGCGTACTGGTGGTCGACTCGCCCGAGGAGGGCGGTACGAGGGTGACCGCCGGGCTCCCCTGGCGGTCGTAGCCCCGGCCGCTCCCGGCCGCCGCCCCGCGCGAGCCCGCCCCGCATCGCCCCGTCCCGTCCCGCCCCGCTCCGCCCCGGCAACTCCCGCCGTCCGGCGCCGGTGTGGCGGGCCGGGGCCGCGCGGGTTCCTCCGCATGTGAAAACTCCCCCCGAACCCGCACCCGTTGTCCCGGCTCTGCCTTTATCCGGGCTTGAGGCTGGGATGCTTGGCTGAGCCAGGTGGTACGGGTACGAGTGGACGCGGGAGCTGCTGAATCGTGGAAGACAGGGTGCGGGTGGTCATCGCCGAGGATTCGGTGCTGCTGAGGGAGGGCCTGACCCGGCTGCTGACCGACCGGGGGCATGACGTCGTCGCCGGCGTCGGGGACGCCGAAGCCCTGATCAAGACGGTGGACGAGCTGGCGGCGGAGAACGCGCTGCCGGACGTGGTGGTGGCCGACGTACGGATGCCGCCGACGCACACCGACGAGGGCGTACGGGCGGCCGTCCGGCTGCGGCGCGAGCATCCGGGCATAGGCGTGCTCGTGCTGTCGCAGTACGTGGAGGAGCAGTACGCCACCGAACTGCTGGCGGGCTCCTCGACCGGGGTGGGGTACCTGCTCAAGGACCGGGTCGCCGACGTGCGGGAGTTCCTGGACGCGGTGGTGCGGGTGGCCCGGGGCGGTACCGCGCTGGATCCCGAGGTCGTCGCGCAGCTGCTCGGCCGCAGCCGCAAGCAGGACGTGCTGGCGGGGCTGACGCCCCGGGAGCGCGAGGTACTGGGGCTGATGGCCGAAGGCCGTACCAATTCCGCCGTGGCCAAGCAGCTGGTCGTGAGCGACGGAGCGGTGGAAAAGCACGTCAGCAACATCTTCATGAAGCTGGGCCTGTCACCGAGTGACGGGGATCACCGGCGTGTACTGGCCGTTCTCACCTATCTGAAGTCTTGATCGACTGACACTCTGTCAGATATGCATACCGGCCGGGTCGTCTCAAGGTACGGTCCGACGGTCCAGAATGTGGCCGCTCCCCGGGAGCGCACTCCTACGGACGTAGGGTGGATCCCGGGGGTGCCCACGCCTCGAAGGAGGTCCAGTTCAGTGACCAGCCAGGTCAGCAGCCCGGCCGAGCAGGCCGACGGGGCCGGGGGTGCGGTTGTCGGCGGACAGCGCGCCCCGGCGGGCCCGGGCGGCAAGGAAGTCCGCCGCCTCGATCGTGTGATCATCAGATTCGCGGGCGACTCGGGTGACGGTATGCAGCTCACCGGTGACCGGTTCACCGCGGAGACGGCGTCGTTCGGCAACGACCTGTCGACGCTCCCGAACTTCCCCGCCGAGATCCGCGCCCCCGCCGGAACACTGCCGGGCGTCTCCTCCTTCCAGCTCCACTTCGCCGACCACGACATCCTCACGCCGGGGGACGCGCCGAACGTGCTGGTCGCGATGAACCCGGCGGCCCTGAAGGCGAACATCGGGGACGTGCCGCGCGGTGCGGAGATCATCGTCAACACCGACGAGTTCACCAAGCGCCCCATGGCCAAGGTGGGCTACGAGACCTCCCCCCTCGACGACGGCTCCCTCGACGCCTACAACCTCCACCCCGTACCGCTGACGACCCTCACGCTCGAGGCGCTCAAGGAGTTCGGGCTCCCCCGCAAGGAGGCCGAGCGCAGCAAGAACATGTTCGCGCTGGGCCTGCTGTCGTGGATGTACCACCGGCCCACCGAGGGGACCGAGAGCTTCCTGCGGCAGAAGTTCGCGAAGAAGCCGGACATCGCGGAGGCCAACGTCGCCGCCTTCCGCGCGGGCTGGAACTTCGGCGAGACCACCGAGGACTTCGCGGTCTCCTACGAGGTGGCGCCCGCCACCCGCGCCTTCCCCACCGGCACCTACCGCAACATCTCGGGAAACCTGGCGCTGTCGTACGGGCTGATCGCGGCCGGCCGTCAGGCCGATCTGCCGCTCTACCTGGGTTCGTACCCGATCACCCCGGCCTCCGACATCCTGCACGAGCTGAGCCGGCACAAGAACTTCGGCGTACGGACCTTCCAGGCCGAGGACGAGATCGCCGGCATCGGCGCGGCCCTCGGGGCCGCCTTCGGCGGTTCGCTCGCCGTGACGACCACCTCCGGGCCGGGCGTGGCCCTGAAGTCGGAGGCGATCGGGCTCGCGGTCTCCCTCGAACTGCCGCTGCTGATCGTGGACATCCAGCGCGGCGGCCCGTCCACCGGCCTGCCGACCAAGACCGAGCAGGCCGACCTGCTCCAGGCCATGTACGGGCGCAACGGCGAGGCCCCGGTCCCGATCGTGGCCCCGCGCACCCCGGCGGACTGCTTCGACGCCGCCCTCGACGCGGCCCGGATCGCGCTCGCCTACCGGACCCCCGTGTTCCTGCTCTCCGACGGCTACCTCGCCAACGGCTCGGAGCCCTGGAAGATCCCGGACGTCGACGACCTCCCGGACCTGAAGGTCCCGTTCGCGGCCGGGCCCAACCACGAGCTGGCCGACGGCACCGAGGTGTTCTGGCCGTACAAGCGCGACCCGCAGACCCTGGCCCGCCCCTGGGCCGTGCCCGGCACCCCCGGCCTCGAACACCGCATCGGCGGCATCGAGAAGCAGGACGGCACCGGCAACATCTCCTACGATCCGGCCAACCACGACCTGATGGTCCGCACCCGTCAGGCCAAGATCGACGGCATCGCCGTCCCCGACCTGGACGTCGACGACCCGGACGGGGCCCGCACGCTGGTCCTCGGCTGGGGCTCCACGTACGGCCCCATCACCGCCGCCGTCCGACGGCTGCGCCTGACCGGGCGGCCCATCGCGCAGGCCCACCTGCGCCACCTGAACCCCTTCCCCGGGAATCTGGGCGAGGTCCTGGGGCGCTACGACAAGGTCGTGGTGCCGGAGATGAACCTCGGGCAGCTCGCCACCCTGGTCCGGGCGAAATACCTGGTCGACGCCCAGTCGTACAACCAGGTCAACGGAATGCCGTTCAAGGCGGAGCAGCTCGCGACGGTCCTCGAGGAGGCCATCCATGACTGAGGTGACCGACGCCCCCCATCCGACGCCGACACCGGCGCCGACCCTGCTGTCCCTCGTGCCGAAGGCCGAGGCCAAGCAGTCGATGAAGGACTTCAAGTCGGACCAGGAGGTCCGCTGGTGCCCCGGCTGCGGCGACTACGCCGTCCTCGCCGCCGTGCAGGGCTTCATGCCCGAACTGGGGCTGGCGAAGGAGAACATCGTCTTCGTCTCCGGCATCGGCTGCTCCTCCCGCTTCCCGTACTACATGAACACCTACGGGATGCACTCCATCCACGGCCGCGCCCCGGCCATCGCGACCGGCCTGGCCACCTCGCGCCGTGACCTGTCGGTGTGGGTGGTCACGGGGGACGGCGACGCCCTGTCCATCGGCGGCAACCACCTCATCCACGCGCTGCGCCGCAACGTCAACCTCAAGATCCTCCTGTTCAACAATCGGATCTACGGCCTGACGAAGGGGCAGTACTCCCCCACCTCCGAGGTCGGCAAGATCACGAAGTCGACTCCGATGGGCTCCCTGGACGCGCCCTTCAACCCGGTGTCCCTCGCGATCGGCGCGGAGGCCAGTTTCGTCGCCCGCACGGTCGACTCGGACCGCAAGCACCTGACCGAGGTGCTGCGCCAGGCCGCCGACCACCAGGGCACGGCGCTGGTGGAGATCTACCAGAACTGCAACATCTTCAACGACGGCGCCTTCGAGGTCCTCAAGGACAAGGAACGGGCCGAGGAGGCCGTGATCCGGCTGGAGCACGGCCAGCCGATCCGGTTCGGCGCCGACGGGGCCAAGGGCGTGGTCCGCGATCCGGCCACCGGAGACCTGGAGGTCGTCGCCGTGACCCCGGAGAACGAGGCGCGGATCCTGGTCCACGACGCGAAGGGCACCAGCCCCACGCACGCCTTCGCCCTGTCGCGGCTGGCCGACCCCGACACGCTGCACCACACCCCCATCGGGGTCTTCCGCAGCGTCGCGCGCCCGGTCTACGACACCCTCATGGCCGAGCAGCTCGACGCGGCCGTCGACCGGAGCGGCAAGGGCGACCTCGGCGCCCTCCTGGCCGGCGGCGACACCTGGACCGTCGTCGGCTGACCCGTACGGCGCCCCGCCGGAGCCCGGCCCCCCGAAGCGGAGGGCCGGGCTCCGGCGCGTGCGCGCTTCGGCGTGGAGGACACGAGCGACACCGGAGCACTTTCTAAAAGTTAGCGCTTACCGTAGGGTGGCACTATCGTCCCGCCCCACGAGGAGAGCAATCATGAGCATCGTCGTCACCGGAGCCACCGGAGCCCTCGGCCGTCTCGTCGTCGAAGAACTGCTGGACCGGGTCCCCGCCGACCGGGTCGCCGTCGTCGTCCGCGACCCCGCGAAGGCCGCCGACCTGTCCGGGCGCGGCGTGGAGGTCCGCGTCGCCGACTACGACGACCCCGCCGCCCTGGCCGGCGCCTTCCGGGCCGGTGACCGGGTGCTGCTCATCTCCGGCAACCAGATCGGGCGCCGCGTCGCCCAGCACACCGCCGTACTGGAGGCCGCCCGGGCCGCCGGCGTGGCACAGCTCGCCTACACCGGCGTCCTCGGCGGCCCGGAGGCCGACTTCGACCTGGCCGCCGAGCACCGGGCCACCGAGCGGGCCGTCCTCGACTCCGGGGTGCCGTACACCTTCCTGCGCAATGGCTGGTACCACGAGAACTACACCGCCCAGCTCCCCGCCGCCCTGGAGCAGGGCACCGTCGTCGCCAGCGCGGGCGGGGGCCGGGTCGCCTCGGCGGCGCGGGCCGACTACGCCGCCGCGGCGGCCGTGGCACTGACCGGCGAGGGCCACCTGAACCGGGCCTACGAGCTCTCCGGGGACACCGCCTGGAGCCTCGCGGAGTACACCGCGGAGCTGTCGGCGCAGTCGGGCCGTGAGGTCACGTACACCGACGTCCCGGCCGCCGAGCACCTGGCGGCACTGACCGGCGCCGGGGTGCCCGAGCCCTTCGCGGCGATCCTCGTCGACGTGGACGCGGCCATCGCCCGCGGCCGCCTGGCGGGCACCAGCGGGGACCTGGCCCGGCTGATCGGGCGGCCGACGACGCCGGTGGCGGAGGCGATCAGCGCCGCCCTGGCCTGATCCCGCACCGGCCCGGGGCGCGCGGACCCCGGCCGGCCGGGGCGGGCCTCCTCGCTGTCATGAGTCTCCCGCCACAATGGGCATGACATCCGGGGAGCGCGGCGCTACCGTCGTGAGGTTGGCCGGAAATCGCACAGGAGGAGCCCGTGAAGCAACGGACCGAGCAGCGCACGGGTTTGCTCAGCGGATTCGCCGCATACGGCGTGTGGGGGCTGGTCCCCCTCTTCTGGCCGCTGCTCAAGCCCTCCGGCGCGGTCGAGATCCTCGCCCACCGCATGGTGTGGTCGCTCGTCGTGGTCGGGATCGGCCTGCTCGCGCTGCGGCGCTGGAGCTGGATACGGGAGTTGCTCCGCCAACCGCGCAAACTCGCCCTGACGGCGCTGGCCGCCTCGGTCATCACCGTCAACTGGGGCCTGTACATCTGGTCCGTCAACAGCGGCCACGTCGTCGAGGCGAGCCTCGGCTACTTCATCAATCCCCTGGTCATCATCGCGATCGGGGTGCTGGTGCTCGGTGAGCGGCTGCGCCGCGCGCAGTGGGCGGCGGTCGGGATCACCGTCGTCGCCGTGCTCGTGCTGGCCATCGGCGCCGGGCGCCCGCCGTGGATCTCGCTGGCCCTGGCCTTCTCCTTCGCGACGTACGGCCTGATCAAGAAGAAGCTCGGCATGGGCGGGCTGGAGTCCCTCGCCGCCGAGACGGCCGTCCTGTTCCTGCCCGCCCTCGGCTACCTGCTCTGGCTGGGCGCGCAGGGCCGGTCCACCTTCTCCGCGTACGGGACCGGGCACACGGCGCTGCTCGCCGCGACCGGCCTGGTCACCGCGATCCCCTTGGTGTGCTTCGGGGCGGCCGCGATCCGGGTCCCGCTGTCGACCCTGGGCATGCTCCAGTACATGGCCCCGGTGTTCCAGTTCCTGCTGGGCATCCTCTACTTCCACGAGGCCATGCCGCCTGAGCGCTGGGCCGGATTCTCCCTGGTGTGGGCGGCGCTCACCCTGCTGACCTGGGACGCGCTGCGCGCCGCGCGGCGCTCGCGGGTACGGCTCGACGTCACCCCCCTCGGCACTCCGGCGCCGGCGCGCGAACCGGCGTAACCGCTCGCACACCGCCCCCACGGTCCCCGGTACGGAACTCCCGTACCGGGGACCGTCCGTTTTCCGAACCCCCTTGACCGGATTGTGGTCTTGACGGGCAGTCACACTCTCGCTGAACATCAGGCTCGCACTGACGCACTATCGCTCACCTGCTCTATCACGCTCGTTCCGTCATATCCCCGCGGAATCCCGGAGCCCCCACATGAGCCTGTCCGTCTCCCGGCGCCTCGCCGCCGTGACCGCGTTCGCGGTCGCCGGCCTGTTCGCCTCCACCGCCCCTGTCGCCCTGGCCGCCCCCTCGGCGGCCACCGCGGCGCCGACGCCGCCCGACATTCCACTGGCCAACGTCAAGGCCCACCTGTCGCAGCTCTCGACCATCGCCGCGAACAACGGCGGCAACCGCGCCCACGGCCGGGCCGGCTACAAGGCCTCGATCGACTACGTGAAGGCCAAGCTGGACGCGGCGGGCTTCACCACCACGCTGCAGACCTTCACCTCCAGCGGCGCCACCGGCTACAACCTGATAGCCGACTGGCCGGGCGGCGACCCGAACTCGGTCCTGATGTCCGGCGCCCACCTCGACTCGGTGACGTCCGGCGCGGGCATCAACGACAACGGATCCGGCAGCGCGGCCGTGCTGGAGACCGCCCTCGCCGTCTCCCGCGCCGGCCTCCAACCCACGAAGCACCTGCGCTTCGGCTGGTGGGGCGCGGAGGAGCTCGGCCTGATCGGGTCGAAGTACTACGTCAACAACCTGCCGACCGCCGAGCGCGCGAAGTTCGCCGGGTACCTGAACTTCGACATGATCGGCTCGCCGAACCCGGGCTACTTCGTCTACGACGACGACCCGACGATCGAGCAGACCTTCAAGAACTACTACGCGGGCCTCGGCGTCGCGACGGAGATCGAGACCGAGGGCGACGGCCGCTCGGACCACGCGTCCTTCAAGAACGTGGGCATCCCGGTCGGCGGCCTGTTCACCGGCGCCAGCAACAGCAAGACGGCGGCCCAGGCGCAGAAGTGGGGCGGCACCTCCGGTCAGGCCTTCGACCGCTGCTACCACTCGTCCTGCGACTCGCTGACGAACATCAACGACACCGCCCTGGACCGCAACGCCGACGCCATCGCCTACGCGATCTGGAACCTCGGAGCCTCCACCCCGGTCCCGCCGGGCCCGTCGTTCGAGAACACCGCGGACGTCAGCATCCCGGACAACTCCACCACCGCGGTGACCTCGCCGATCACCGTCTCGGGTGTCGCGGGCAACGCCCCGGCCACCACCAAGGTGGACGTGAACATCGTCCACACCTACCGCGGTGACCTGGTGGTCGACCTGGTCGCCCCCGACGGCACCGTCTACAACCTGCACAACCGCACCGGCGGCAGCGCCGACAACCTCGTCCAGTCGTACACCGTGAACGCGTCCTCCGAGGTGGCCAACGGATCCTGGAAGCTCCGGGCCAGGGACGCGGCCGCACAGGACGTCGGCTACATCAACAGCTGGAAGATCACCTTCTAGCACCGGCCGCAGGCACCACCGGCAGCCGACCGCCCGGGCCGCCGCCGCTCACCCCGCCTCCCGGCGCGGGAGCGGCGGCGGCAGCCGCGTACGGGGCCCTCAGGGCGTACGGGGGCGCTACGCGCCTTCCGCGCGGGAGCGCAGCGAGGCCGACAGCGGCTCCTGTATCCGGGCGCGCAGTTCCGCGGCCACGTCGGCCACGTCCAGCCGGCCCAGCTTCGCCGCCTCGACCAGATCGCCGAGCACCTCCGGCGAGGGCAGCTGCCTGGCTCCGGCGACGCGCAGGTACGAGCGGGTCGCGGCGGCGGCGTAGAACTCGTTCATCGGCGATTCCAGCGCCGGGCACACCGCGAGGGTGTGCAGGAACGCGGCAGCCCGCCACGCGGTGTCCGGGGCGGGCTGTTCGGGTACCAGGACGAGGTCGTTCTGGTGCCGGGCGACGGCGGCTGCGACCCCTGAGGGGTCCCACACCGCGGGATCGGACGGGAGATGGTGGGCCAGGGCGGTCCAGGCCCATTCCATGGTGATCTTCAATGGCCGAACCGCTCCTGGAAGTAGCCCCAGTGGTCGGCGAACTCCTCTATCCCGGAGAGGAAGTTCTTCCGGTCGTCGTCGAGTTCGCGTTCCGTGACCTCGGTGATCAGCGCGGTGACCGTCGTTCCCAGCGCCGCCGCGCGCGCCTTCAGGCGTTCGTGGAAGTCCTCGTCCAGGCGGATGGTGACGTGTCTCGACATCCCCCCACCGTACAGCGGGGGCGGGTGTACGCAGGAGGGCTACGGCAGAAGGGTGGCCCGGGACACAGGTCCCGGGCCACCCTGACGCGGCGGTCTCCGCCTTACTTGGCGGTGTCGGCCGTCTTGACCAGCTGGTCCTTGGTGACCGCGCCGACGTAGACCTTGCCGTCGTCCGTGATCAGGGCGTTGACCAGACGGGTCGACAGGACCCGGCCCTCGCCGAACGACCCGGAGACCTTCTCCCCGAGGGAGTTCAGGAACTGCTTGGCCTCCTTCGGGGTGTTCTTGTCGTTCTCCAGGTCCTTGAGGTTCGTGCCCGCGCCGGTGTCGATCCGGGCGACGGTCGCCCAGCCCTCGCCGAGGACCTTCACGTCGCCCTTGCCGTTCCCGCCGCCCGCCAGCTGGCCGAGGCCCGGGAAGGACTCCAGGGCCTTGAGGCCCTTGTCGTGGGCGTCCTTGCCGGCCGCCGGCCCGTCCGTGCCCTCGGTCAGCTTGGCGCCCTTGGGCGGGGTGAAGGCGAAGGTGCCGGCCGCCGGCTTGGTGAAGTCGATCTGGGTGAAGCCCGCGTCCGCGATCGGCTTGCCGCCCTGGGCGGAGAGCAGCTGCACGCGCAGCGGCACACCGTTCTTGGCATCCACCGCGATCTTGACCGAGCCGACCGTGGAGCCGGTCTGCTTGGGCTTGAGCACCAGCTGGTAGGCATCCCGGCCCGCCACCTGGGCGGTGTCGCCGACGCTGATGTCCGTGGTGGTTCCGGCGGCCTTCAGGACGTCCTGGGCCAGCTGCTGGGGCGAGACGCCGCCGAGGCGGTCGCCCGTCTTGTGCTCCTTGGCCTCGCCGGCGTTCTTCTCGTGGAAGACCTCGTTCGACTGGGAGTCGTATCCCCACACGTCGTTGCCGTTGTGGATGAGGCTGTACTCGTCCTTGCCGTCCAGGAAGGTCAGCTTCTGGCGGTCCGGGCCGTCGGCGGCGACGCGCACGGTGTGCGTGCCGTTCGCCAGCTGCGCGACCTTGTCCTCCGGGTTGGCCGAGCCGCCCGCGACGCCGCCGCCCCCGAGCAGCCCGGTCGCGAGCTTCGGCAGGCCCAGATCGGTGCTGATCTTGGCCGTGCCGGACAGCTGCTGTACGTCCGATGCCGCGATCTTCGCGATGAGTTCCTGCGCCGTCACCTTGGGCAGGTCGGGCCCCGCGGCGTTGGCGAAGGCCGGGACCATCGCGATGGTCGCCGCGGCCACACCTGCCACCGCGACCGGTACGCCGTACCGGGCGACCTTGCGAGAAGTCTTCGTGTTCGCTGCCATGTCAGTGCCCTGCCCTCTGTGTCGACGGCGGCGACCCCCGTGTCGCCGCGCTCACCCGATCTGGTGGGGTTGATGACTCCATCTGACCAAATCGACGGCTCCGGGGCGTCAGCCCCCGGACGCAATTGCGCGTACGACCGTGGGATGACACGACGCGGGCCCCCCTGCCCCGACCCGTAGGGGTCGACGGGGCGGAAGGGCCCGTTCCACAGCGCGGACCACGGCCGGGACCGCCGCCGCGGTGCGGCGGTCGTCGGCGCCGCGGCGGGGCGGCGTCAGCCGGCGCGGTGCACCACGGCATCGCACAGCTCTTCCAGGGCCGACTTCGCGAAGCACTCGGGCAGCGGCGCGAGCGTGGCGCGCGCGTCCTCCGCGTACCGGATGGTGTCGCGGCGGGCCTGCTCCAGGGCCGGGTGCGCCCGCAGCCGGGTCAGGACCTCGGTGTGCCGGGCGTCGTCCGTCAGGTCGCCGTCCAGGAGCCGTACGAGCTCCAGGTCCTCGGCGCGCCCGTCGCGGGCCGCGATCTCGCGCAGCCGCAGCACGGGCAGGGTGGGGATGCCCTCGCGCAGGTCGGTGCCCGGGGTCTTGCCGGACTCGTGCGCGTCGGAGGCGATGTCGAGGACGTCGTCGGCGAGCTGGAAGGCGGTGCCGAGGCGCTCGCCGTACTGGGTGAGGATGTCGACGACCGACTCGTCGGCGCCGGACATCAGCGCGCCGAAGCGGCCGGAGACGGCGATCAGCGAGCCGGTCTTGCCCGCGATGACGTCGAGGTAGTGGGCGACGGGGTCGCGGCCGTCGCGCGGGCCGGCCGTCTCCAGGATCTGGCCGGTCACCAGCCGCTCGAACGCCTCGGCCTGGATGCGCACGGCCTCGGGTCCGAGGTCGGCCAGGATGTGCGAGGCCCGGGCGAACAGGAAGTCACCCGTCAGGACGGCCACCGAGTTGCCCCAGCGGGCGTTCGCGCTGTCCACGCCGCGGCGTACGTCCGCCTCGTCCATGACGTCGTCGTGGTAGAGCGTCGCCAGGTGGGTGAGCTCGACCACCACGGCGGACGGCACGATCCCGGGGGCGTACGGATCGCCGAAACGGGACGCGAGCATCACCAGCAGCGGCCGGAACCGCTTGCCGCCGGCCCGCACGAGGTGCTGCGCGGCCTCGGTGATGAAGGGGACTTCGCTCTTGGTGGCCTCCAGCAGACCCGCCTCGACGGCGGCCAGTCCCGCCTGGACATCGGTCTCAAGAGCCTGGTCCCGCACGCTCAGTCCGAACGGCCCGACGACGGTCACGAGGGGTACTCCTGTCTGCTGACGATCACGCTGACGATCACATGGATTGTCGATGTGTCGCTGCCATCACTCAAGCCAGCGTATCCGGTCTGTTTTCGATCACGGAGAGCGCCTGTCCGGCCGCCACCCGCGCAGTGCCCGAAGGGCACCGGTATGTTCTTGTGGAGCCGATACAACCGGAGAATGTCTTTTGTCCAGAACTGCGTCCGACACAGACGAATCCCCGGACCCGGAGGCCGAGCAGCCGCCGCCCGAGGACGACCACGCCTTCCTCGGCCACCCCCGGGGTCTCGCCACCCTGTCCGGGCTGGAGGTCTGGGAGCGCTTCTCGTTCCTCGGCATGCAGGCCATCCTCGTCCTCTACTTCGCGGACACGGTGGCGAACGGCGGCCTGGGGATGAACCCGGGCACCGCGGCGTCCGTCTCCGCGGCCTACGGGACCATGGTCTACCTCGTCTCCGTCGCGGGCGGCTGGCTCGCCGACCGCATCCTCGGTTCCTACCGGGCCGTGCTGTGGGGCGGGATCCTGATCGCCTGCGGCCATTACGCCATGGCGGTCCCCACCGCCGCCATGACCTGGGTGGGCCTCGGCCTGATCAGCGCGGGAACCGGCCTGCTCAAACCCAATGTGGCCACCATGGTGGGCAAGCTGTACCGCACCGACGACGACCGGCGCGACGCCGGTTTCGCGCTCTACTACATGTCCATCAACATCGGCGCGTTCGCCGGACCCCTGATCACCGGCTGGCTCGGTGAGCACGAAGGCTGGCACTGGGGCTTCTCCGCGGCCGCCATCGGCATGACCTTCGGCCTGATCCAGTACGTCCTGGGCCGCCGGCACCTGGCCGGGCGCCGGCACTCCGCCGAGTTCCCCCTCGCGCCGGCCGCGATGCGCCGCGCCGTGTGGCGGATCGTCGCCGGGTGTGTCGCGTTCGCCGCGGCCGCCACCCTTCTGGCCCTCACCGGCCGGCTGACGATGGACCGCTTCGTCGACCTGCTCACCCTCGTCTCGGTGATCGCCCCGGCCGTCTACTTCGCCGTCATGTTCCGCAGTCCGCGGGTGACGGCGCAGGAGCGAGGCCGGCTGCGCCCGTACGTCGTCCTCTTCCTCGCCTCCGTCGCCTTCAACTTCATCCTCTTCCAGGCGTACTCCACGATGATGCTGCTGGCCTCGACCAACGCCCGCACCACCATCCTGGGCTTCGACTTCCCCGCGAGCTGGTACGCCTCCGCGCTCGGCGCCTTCGAGGTCGCGCTCGCCCCGGTCGTCGCCGCCCTGTGGGCCAGGATGGGCCCCCGCCAGCCGCACGCCTCCAACAAGATCGCCATCGGCGTGATCCTGGGCGGCCTGTCGTTCCTGCTGATGGTCATCCCGACCTCGGGGCACGACGGCGGCGCCTACCGGATGGCCGCCTGGTGGATCGTCGGCTCCTACCTGCTGCTCGGCCTCGGCGACGTCCTGCTGGAGACCTCCGGCATGTCGGCCACCACCAAGCTCGCCCCCGCGGCCTTCAGCAGCCAGACGATGGCCCTGTGGTTCCTCTCCCTGGCCCTGGCCAACGGCATCCAGGCCCAGGTCGTGAAGCTCTACGACCAGGTCTCCCACCCCGTGTACTTCGGCGTCAACGGCGCCGTCGCCGTGGCCGTCGGCCTGGCCGTCCTCGCGCTCGCACCCTGGCTGCGGCGCACGATGCACCCCGTCCACTGAGGCGATTGGCGACCCACTCCGATGATCATCCGTACCGATCTCCCGTACGAGACCACCCGCGAGGATGTCCGGATCCCGCTGTCCGACGGCGTCGAGCTCTACGCCCGGATCTGGCGCCCGGTGACGGACGGCCCCGTCCCCGCCCTGCTGGAGTACCTCCCCTACCGGCTCACCGACTGGACCGCGCCCCGCGACTGGCAGCGCCACCCCTGGTACGCGGGCCACGGCTACGCCTCGGTCCGGGTGGACGTGCGCGGCCACGGATGCAGCGGGGGCCGTCCCGGCGACGAGTACGACGCCCGGGAGCTGGCCGACGGGGTCGCCGTGGTCGAGTGGCTGGCGGCACAGCCGTGGTGCTCGGGCTCGGTGGGCATGTTCGGGATCTCCTGGGGCGGCTTCAACAGCCTCCAGATCGCCGCGCTCGGCCCCGAGGCGCTGAAGGCCGTCGTGACCGTGTGCTCGACCGACGACCGCTACGACAACGACGTGCACTACATGGGCGGCTCGGTGCTGGCCGTGGACATGCACGCCTGGGCGGCGACGATGCTGGCCTTCGCCGCGCGCCCGCCGGACCCGCTGTACGCGGGCGACGGCTGGCGGGAGCAGTGGCTGGACCGCCTGGAGGGCGTCGAGCCGCTCGTCCACACCTGGCTCTCGCACCAGACCCGCAACGACTACTGGCGCCACGGCAGCGTCTGCGAGGACTACGCGGCCGTCGGCGCGGCGGTCCTCGCGGTGGGCGGCTGGCACGACCCGTACCGGGACACCGTGCTGCGGCTGGTCGAGCACCTGCCCGCGGACCGGGTCCGGGGCCTGATCGGCCCGTGGTCGCACCAGTACCCCGACCGCGGGCTGCCGCCGGGCCCGGCGATCGGCTTCCTCCAGGAGACCCTGCGCTGGTGGGACCACTGGCTCAAGGGCGAGGACAACGGTGTGATGGACGAGCCGCTGCTGCGCTCGTGGATCAGCGACTCGCATCCGCCGGCCACCGTGTACGCGCAGCTGCCGGGCCGCTGGGTCGGCGAGAAGGCGTGGCCGTCCGCGTCGGTGATCCCCGTCCCGTACGGACTCCAGGGCGCGCCGGTCGAGGTCGCCTCGCCGCAGCACACCGGGCTGGACGCGGGCCGGTTCTTCCCGTTCGGCAACGACGCCGACCTGCCGCCGGACCAGCGCGAGGAGGACGCGAAGTCGGCCTGCTTCGAGTTCCCGGTGGGCGAGGGCGAGCCGGTGGAGATCCTGGGCCGCCCCGCGGTGACCCTGCGGCTGCGGCTGGACGTCCCGTACGGGCAGGTCGTGGCCCGGCTGTGCGACGTGGCCCCGGACGGCTCCTCGACGCTCGTCACGCGGGGCGCGCTGAACCTCTCCGCGCGCCACGGCCGGGACCGGGCCGTCCCGTGGCCGACGGGCGCGTACGAGGACGTCACCTTCGAGCTGAACGGCATCGGGCACGCCTTCGCGCCGGGCCACCGCATCCGCCTGTCGCTGTCCTCCGCGTACTGGCCGTGGATCTGGCCGCGGGCCGGCTCCGAGGCGGGCTGGACCCTGGACCCGGCGGGCAGCGAGGTGACCCTCCCGGTGCGGGCGCGGTCCGCCGGGGACGACGGGATCGTCTTCGGGGAACCGGAGCAGTCGGAGCCGCTGGGCGTGGTCTACCCGGACACGCTGGACGAGGCGCGGCCCGAGCGGCTGGTCGTACGGGACGTCGCGCGCGGGACGTGGCGGCTGGAGGTGGACCCGCGCTACGGGGGCACGCGGGTCTATCCGGACGGGCTGGAGTTCGGCGAGGACGCGGTGGAGGTGTACGAGATCCAGGAGGCGGACGCGCTGTCGGCGTCGACCCGGTCGGAGTGGAAGGTGCGGCTGCGCAGGCCCGACCTGGGCTGGGACGCGCGGGTCGAGACCCGGTCGGAGATCCGTTGCGACGAGGGCGGCTTCCTGACGTCGAACGAGGTGGTGTGCCGGGAGGGCGACGAGGTCGTCTTCCACCGCACGTGGGAACGCCGCCTCCCCCGCACGGCGGGCTGACGGGCCGCCGGGCCCCCGGGGCCCGCCCCGGGCTCTGTCCGTCAGGGGAAGAGGCGTTCCAGGACGACCGCGATGCCGTCGTCCTCGTTGGACAGCGTCACCTCGTCGGCCACCGCGACCAGCTCGCGGTGCGCGTTCGCCATCGCCACCCCCCGGGCGGCCCACGCGAACATCGGGATGTCGTTCGGCATGTCCCCGAACGCGATCGTCCCCGCCGCCGACGCCCCCAGGAACTCCGCCGCCCGGGCCAGCCCGCTGGCCTTGTCGATGCCCGGCGGCTGGAGTTCCACCGTGTGCTCGCCGGCCATGGTGACGTTCACCAGGTCGCCGACCACCGACCGCGCGAGGCGCGTCAGCTCGTCGTCGTCCAGCTCGGGGTGCTGGAGCAGCACCTTGTTGATCGGGGCCGACCACAGGTCCGACCTGCGCGGCACCCGGACGGTCGGCAGGTGGGGGTGCCACATCCGGTAGCCGGGCCCTATCAGCATCTCCGCGTCCACCCCCTCCTGGTTGACCGCCGCGTAGACCTCGCCGATCTCCGCCTCGATCTTGCCGAGGGCGATCTCGGCCAGCCCCCGGTCCATGGAGACGGAGTGCAGCAGGACCCCGCGCGCCGCGTCGTACACCTGGGCGCCCTGTCCGCACACCGCGAGCCCCGAATAGCCGAGGCCGTCCAGGACGTGGCGGACCTGCGGGACGGGGCGTCCCGTGACGATGATGTGGCGGGCCCCGGCGGCGCGGGCGGTGGCGAGTGCCTGGTGGGAGCGGTCGGAGACGGTGTCACCGGCGCACAGCAGAGTCCCGTCCAGGTCGGTGGCGATCAGGTCAAAGAGGAGGGCGGAAGTCACGGCGCCAAGGATACGGACCCCGTTGGACAAGTCCTACAAATAGCGCCCGAATCCGGCCTCCCGCAGGCATCATCAGCCACGTAACGTGTCAACCAGCCCCCGGGACACCCCCGGACCGCGTCGAAAGCGAGGCAGCAACCCATGCCCCAGCAGAGCCCCCTCGATGTCCCCGAGGGCGACCCGTTCGGGCCGCATAACCTCCCCTACGGCGTCTTCTCCACCGCCGGGGAGAGCCGCCGCCGGATCGGTGTGCGCATCGGCGGGCACGTCCTCGACGCGGGGGCGGCCGCCGCCGCGCTCGGCTCCCCGTACGCCGGACTGCTCGGGCAGCCCTCCCTCAACCCGCTGCTGGCCGCCGGGCGCACCGCCTGGCGCGACGTGCGCCGCGCGCTGACCGCCTGGGTCACCGACCCCGGCCACCGCCCGGCCGTGGAGCCGCACCTGCTGTCCCTGGACGCGGTCGAGCTGCACCTGCCGTACGAGGTCGCCGACTACGTCGACTTCTACGCCAGCGAGCACCACGCCACCAACGTCGGGAAGATCTTCCGCCCGGACGGGGACGCGCTGACCCCCAACTGGAAGCATCTGCCGATCGGTTACCACGGCCGCGCCGGCACGATCGTCGTCTCCGGCACGGACGTCGTACGGCCCTGCGGGCAGCGCAAGGCCCCGTCCGACCCGGCGCCCGTGTTCGGCCCGTCCGTCAAGCTCGACATCGAGGCCGAGGTGGGCTTCGTCGTCGGCGCCCCCTCGGAGCTGGGCCGCCCGGTGGCGCTGGGCGAGTTCGAGGACCACGTCTTCGGTCTCTTCCTCCTCAACGACTGGTCGGCGCGCGACGTGCAAGCCTGGGAGTACGTGCCGCTCGGCCCGTTCCTCGGCAAGTCCTTCGCCACCTCCGTCTCCGCCTGGGTCACGCCGCTGGAGGCCCTGGACGCCGCCCGCGTCGCCCCTCCGGCCCGGGACTTCCCGCTCCTGCCGTACCTCGACGACGCGGGCAGCGACCGGCCCGGCGGCTTCGACCTGCACCTCACGGTCTCCATCAACGGGCAGGAGGTCTCGCGGCCGCCGTTCGCCTCGATGTACTGGACGGCCGCCCAGCAGCTCGCCCACATGACCGTCAACGGCGCCTCCCTGCGCACCGGCGACGTCTACGGCTCCGGCACCGTCAGCGGCCCGGACGTGGACCAGCGCGGCTCCCTGCTGGAGCTCACCTGGAACGGCCGCGACGCCATCGAACTCGCCGACGGCAAGCGGACGTTCCTGGAGGACGGCGACACCGTCACCCTCACCGCCTGGGCCCCGGGCCCCGACGGCACCCGCGTGGGCCTCGGCGAGGTCACGGGCCGCATCACCGCCTCCCGCTAGCGGGCGCGGGCGTCGGGGCGGTCCGGCTCCCGACGCCCCCTCACCCGACGCCCCGTCACGCGGGCCGCACCCCTTTGGGCGCGGCCCGCGTGCGGCGCGCGCGGGGGGCCGGGATGGTGGACGGACGGATCGGGAACCCGTACCCCGTACCCCCACCCGGAGGAGCCGCCATGCCCGTACGCAGCCTGAAGACCGCGCTCGCCTGCGCCGCCGCCGTGTCGCTCGGCCTGGCCGCCGTGACCCCGGCGCACGGCGTCGAGGGACCCGCGCCCGACCCGCGGGACCACAGGGCGATGAAGGACATGGCGACGGCGATCCGGGCGACGGCCAGGTACGTGGACGAACGCGCGGCGCTCAGGGACGGGTACGTCCCGAAGGGCGAGACCTGCATGACCAACCCGTTCGGCGTCGGCGCCATGGGCTACCACTACGTCAAACAGGCCAACTGGGGGTCCATGGACCCCGCGAAGCCCACCGCGCTCCTCTACAGCACCGAGAAGGACCGCCACGGCCGCCGCGCGCTCCAGACCGTGGAGTGGATGGCGACGGACGGGGACCAGGACCTGAAGACCGCCGGCGACCGGCCGAGCATGTTCGGGCTGCCGTTCGACGGGCCCATGCCGGGCCACTGGGCGGGCATGCCCAAGCACTACGACCTGCACATGTGGGCGTACAAGAAGAACCCGGCCGGCCGCTTCCACAACTGGAACCCCGCGCTGACCTGCCCGAAGAAGACCCCGGCGGCGGGCGGCACCGGCCACGCGCACGGGCACTAGCCCGCTCCGACCGATGACGTCAAGTGCCTCCCGCATATGACTCACCCGAAGGACGGTGTCCCGCGGATTCCCGGCGATACGCTGGTCGCACTCGCAAGACTCCGCCTCATGGGAGCACTGATGAGCGTCGAATCCGCAGCGCCGCAGCCTGAACCGGAGCCAGGGCCTTGCTGGCCGATCCCGCCGGCAGGCGGCTGGTCTGCCGACGACCTGGACACGCTTCCGAATCTGCCTCCGCACACGGAGCTGATCGACGGGAGCCTGATCTTCGTGAGTCCGCAGACCCGCTTTCACTGGCGCGCGGTCAGTTTCCTCGAAAGTCGGCTGCGATCCGCAGCCCCGGAAGGACTGGAGGTCATGCGGGAGTTCACCATCGATATCGATCGCCACAATCGACCCGAACCGGATGTGATCGTCGTACCGGAGGAGCCCTACGAGGATCTGGATCAGACCCGTCTTCCTGCGGAATCCGTTCGGCTCGCCATCGAAGTCGTGTCTCCCGAATCAGTCTCCCGTGATCGTGAGAGCAAGCCGTTGAAGTATGCCCGGGCAGGGATCCCCCACTTCTGGCGCGTGGAGAATACGGACGGCCGGGCCGTGGTCTACGTCTACGAGCTCGATCCCGCCACCCAGAAGTACGTCGCCACCGGGATCTTCCACGACCGCCTGAAGGTCTCCGTGCCCTTCCCCGTCGATCTGGATCTCAGCGCCATCACACCGAAGCGCAAGCGCCCCGAGTAGGCCGCAGGGCCCGGTCCCCCGAAGGCCGAAGGGGGCCGGGCCCTGCGCCGTACCGGGACGGGTCAGCGGACGAACGTGCTCGCCTGCCCGGCCAGTTCCAGGAAGTACTGCGGGGCCACGCCCAGCACCAGCGTGACCGCGACGCCCACCGCGATGGTGGTCATCGTCAGCGGCGAGGGCACGGCCACCGTCGGGCCGTCGGCCTTCGGCTCGCTGAAGAACATCAGCACGATCACCCGGACGTAGAAGAACGCGGCGATCGCGGACGAGATGACGCCCACTACGACCAGCGCCCCCGCGCCGCTCTCCGCGGCCGCCTTGAACACGGCGAACTTCCCGGAGAAGCCCGACGTCAGCGGGATGCCGGCGAAGGCCAGCAGGAACACGGCGAAGACCGCCGCGGTCAGCGGCGAACGCCGCCCCAGACCCGCCCACTTGGACAGGTGCGTGGCCTCGCCGCCCGCGTCGCGCACCAGCGTGACCACCGCGAAGGCGCCGATCGTCACGAAGGAGTACGCGCCCAGGTAGAACAGGACGGACTTGACACCCTCCGCCGAGGTCGCGATGACACCGGCCAGGATGAAGCCCGCGTGCGCGATCGAGGAGTACGCCAGCAGCCGCTTGACATCCGTCTGGGTCACGGCGATCACCGCGCCCGCCAGCATCGTCACGATCGCGACGCCCCACATCACCGGCCGCCAGTCCCAGCGCAGACCCGGCAGGACCACGTAGAGGAGGCGCAGGAGGGCGCCGAAGGCGGCCACCTTCACCGCCGCGGCCATGAAGCCGGTGATCGGGGTCGGGGCGCCCTGGTAGACGTCCGGGGTCCACATGTGGAAGGGGACCGCGCCGACCTTGAAGAGCAGGCCCATCAGGATCAGCGCGCCGCCGATCAGCAGCAGCGCGTCGTTGCCCATGGTGGAGGCCAGCGCCGGGTCGATCTTGGTGACCGTGCCGTCGACCACGTCGGCGATCACGGCGTACGAGACCGAGCCCGCGTACCCGTAGAGCAGCGCGATGCCGAAGAGGAGGAACGCGGAGGAGAAGGCTCCCAGCAGGAAGTACTTCACCGCGGCCTCCTGCGACATCAGCCGGTGGCGGCGGGCGACGGCGCAGAGCAGGTAGAGCGGGAGGGAGAAGACCTCCAGCGCGATGAACAGTGTCAGCAGGTCGTTGGCCGCGGGGAAGATCAGCATTCCGGCGACGGCGAACAGTGCCAGCGGGTAGACCTCGGTGGTGGTGAAGCCCGCCTTCACGGCGGCCTTCTCGCTCTCGCTGCCCGGTACGGACGCCGCCTGGGCGGCGAAGGAGTCCACCCGGCTGCCGTGCGCCTCCGGGTCGAGCCGCCGCTCGGCGAAGGTGAACACCGCCACGATCGAGGCCAGCAGGATCGTGCCCTGGAGGAACAGCGCCGGGCCGTCCACGGCGATGGCGCCCATGGCGGCGACCTGCGCCTTCGTGCTCCCGTACCCGCCGGCGGCGAGGCCGACGACCGCCGCGAAGGCGGACGCCAGCGCGGCGACGGCGAGGAACACCTGCACGTAGTAGCGGGACTTGCGGGGCACGAAGGCCTCGACGAGGACTCCGAGGATCGCCGCGCCCACCACGATCAGCGTGGGCGCGAGCTGCGCGTATTCGATGACCGGCGTCGGGATCCGGTCGGCCGGCCCCTCGGCCGCCAGCGCCCACAGACCCTGGGCAGCAGTCGCGGTACTCACTTGGCCGCCTCCCCATTCTTCGCAGGCACGGCCTCGACGGCCACTTCGGGCGCCGGGTCCGTCTGCTTCACGTCGGACATGGTGTGCTGCACCGCCGGATTGACGATGTCGGTCAGCGGCTTCGGGTAGACGCCCAGTCCGATCAGCAGCACGATCAGCGGCGCGACCACCAGCACTTCGCGCAGGTGCAGGTCCGGCATGGCGCGGACCTCTTCCTTCACCGGGCCGGTCATCGTGCGCTGGTAGAGCACCAGCGTGTAGAGCGCGGCCAGCACGATGCCGGTCGTGGCGATGATGCCGACGACCGGATACCGGGAGAACGTGCCGACCAGGACCAGGAACTCGCTGACGAAGGGCGCGAGGCCCGGCAGCGAGAGGGTGGCGAGGCCGCCGATCAGGAAGGTGCCGGCGAGGACCGGGGCCACCTTCTGGACGCCTCCGTAGTCGGCGATGAGCCGCGAACCGCGCCGCGAGATCAGGAACCCGGCCACCAGCATCAGCGCCGCCGTCGAGATCCCGTGGTTGACCATGTAGAGCGTCGCCCCGGACTGGCCCTGGGAGGTCATCGCGAAGATGCCCAGGATGATGAAGCCGAAGTGCGAGATCGAGGCGTACGCGACCAGCCGCTTGATGTCCCGCTGGCCGACCGCGACCAGCGCGCCGTAGACGATGCTGATCAGGGCCAGGACCAGGACCACCGGCGTGGCCCACTTGCTGGCCTCGGGGAAGAGCCCGAGGCAGAAGCGGAGCATCGCGAAGGTGCCGACCTTGTCGACGACCGCGGTGATCAGGACGGCGACCGGGGCGGTGGCCTCGCCCATCGCGTTCGGCAGCCAGGTGTGCAGCGGCCACAGCGGGGCCTTCACCGCGAAGGCGAAGAAGAAGCCGAGGAACAGCCACCGCTCGGTGTTGGTCGCCATGTCGAGCGTGCCCGCGGCGCGGGCGGCGGTGATCTCCTGGAGCGAGAAGTTCCCGGCGACCACGTAGAGCCCGATGACGGCGGCCAGCATGATCAGGCCGCCGGCCAGGTTGTAGAGGAGGAACTTGACGGCCGCGTACGAGCGCTGCGCGGCCGCCTTCTCGTCCGAACCGGAGTGCGCCCGGTCGCCGAAGCCGCCGATGAGGAAGTACATCGGGATGAGCATGGCTTCGAAGAAGATGTAGAAGAGGAAGACGTCGGTGGCCTCGAAGGAGATGATCACCATCGCCTCGACCAGCAGGATCAGGGCGAAGAAGCCCTGCGTCGGCCGCCAGCGGGACGAGGAGGTCTCCAGAGGGTCGGCGTCGTTCCAGCCGGCCGCGATCACGAAGGGGATCAGCAGCGCGGTGAGCGCGATGAGCACCACCCCGATGCCGTCGACCCCCAGCTCGTAGCGGACGCCGAAGTCGGCGATCCAGGCACGGGACTCGGTCAGCTGGTAGCGGTCGCCACCGGGCTCGAAACGGATCGCCACGAGCACGGCCAGGGCCAGGGTCGCCAGCGAGAACAGCAGCGCGAGCCACTTGGCGAACGTCCGGCGGGCGGCCGGGACGGCCGCCGTGAGGATCGCGCCGACCGCGGGCAGCGCCGCCGTCACCGTCAGAAGCGGGAAATTCATCTCACACCGCCCTCATCAGCAGGGTCGCGGCGATCAGGATCGCCGTGCCCCCGAACATCGAGACCGCGTAGCTGCGGGCGTAGCCGTTCTGGAGCTTGCGCAGCCGGCCCGACAGCCCGCCGACTCCGGCGGCCGTCCCGTTGACCACTCCGTCGACCAGGCTGTGGTCCACGTACACGAGGGAACGGGTCAGGTGCTCCCCGCCGCGCACCAGCACGGCGTGGTTGAAGTCGTCCTGGTAGAGATCCCGGCGGGCGGCCCGGGTGAGGACCGAACCGCGCGGGGCGACCACCGGGACGGGCCGCCGGCCGTACATCGACCAGGCGACGGCGACACCGGCCGCCAGGACGACCATGGTGGCCGCGGTCACCGTCAGGGCGCTGACCGGCGGGTGGCCGTGCGCGTAGCCCGTGACGGGCTCCAGCCAGTTCACGAAGCGGTCCCCGATGCTGAAGAAGCCTCCCGCGAAGACGGAGCCGAAGGCGAGCAGGACCATGGGGATGGTCATCGACTTCGGGGACTCGTGCGGGTGCGGCATCTCCCCGGAGGCGGTCGGCTGCCAGCGCTTCTCGCCGAAGAAGGTGAGGATCATGACGCGGGTCATGTAGAACGCGGTGATGCCGGCGCCCAGCAGGGTGACCCCGCCGAGGATCCAGCCCTGGGTGCCGCCCTTGGCGAAGGCCGCCTCGATGATCATGTCCTTGGAGAAGAAGCCGGACAGGCCGGGGAAGCCGATGATCGCCAGGTAGCCGAGACCGAAGGTCACGAAGGTGACCGGCATGTACTTCCGCAGGCCGCCGTACTTGCGCATGTCGACCTCGTCGTTCATCCCGTGCATCACGGAACCCGCGCCGAGGAACAGGCCGGCCTTGAAGAAGCCGTGCGTGACCAGGTGCATGATCGCGAAGACGTAGCCGATGGGGCCGAGGCCCGCGGCGAGGATCATGTAGCCGATCTGCGACATCGTCGAGCCCGCGAGGGCCTTCTTGATGTCGTCCTTCGCGCAACCGACGATCGCACCGAAGAGGAGCGTGACCGCGCCGACGACGGTGACCACCAGCTGGGCGTCGGGCGCCCCGTTGAAGATGGCGCCCGAGCGGACGATCAGGTAGACGCCCGCGGTGACCATGGTGGCGGCGTGGATCAGGGCCGAGACCGGGGTCGGGCCCTCCATCGCGTCGCCGAGCCAGGACTGCAGCGGCACCTGCGCCGACTTGCCGCAGGCGGCCAGCAGCAGCATCAGGCCGATCGCCGTCAGCGTGCCCTCCGACGTCTCGCCGACCGCGCCGAGCACCGGGCCGAAGGCGAAGGTGCCGAACGTGGTGAACATCAGCATGATCGCGATCGACAGGCCGATGTCGCCGACGCGGTTGACCAGGAACGCCTTCTTCGCGGCGGTGGCCGCGCTGGGCTTGTGCTGCCAGAAACCGATCAGGAGGTACGAGGCGAGGCCGACGCCCTCCCAGCCGAAGTACAGCAGAAGGTAGTTGTCGGCGATGACGAGCAGCAGCATCGCCGCGACGAACAGGTTCAGGTAGCCGAAGAAGCGGCGGCGGCGCTCGTCGTGCTCCATGTACCCGATCGAGTACACGTGGATGAGCGTGCCCACCCCGGAGATGAGCAGGACGAACGTCATCGACAGCTGGTCGAGCTGGAACGCGATGTCGGCCTGGAAGCCTTCCACCGGAATCCAGCGGAACAGGAACTGGTGCAGGGTGCGGTCCTCGGCGCCGCGCCCCAGCATGTCGGCGAACAGCGCGACCCCGATGCCGAAGGACACGGCCGCGAACAGCGTGCCGATCCAGTGGCCGGTCTTGTCGAGGCGCCGGCCGCCGCAGAGCAGCACCACCGCTCCGAGCAGGGGCGCCGCCACCAGCAGCGCAATCAGATTCTCCACGGTGAACGCCCCTTACAGCTTCATCAGGCTGGCGTCGTCGACCGAGGCCGAGTGGCGGGTACGGAACAGGGACACGATGATCGCGAGGCCCACCACGACCTCCGCGGCGGCGACGACCATCGTGAAGAAGGCGATGATCTGGCCGTCGAGGTTGCCGTGCATGCGGGAGAAGGCGACGAAGGCGAGGTTGCAGGCGTTGAGCATCAGCTCGACGCACATGAACAGCACGATCGCGTTCTTCCGGATCAGCACGCCGGCCGCGCCGATGGTGAACAGCAGGGCCGCCAGGTACAGGTAATTGACCGGGTTCACTTCGAGGTCTCCTCACGGCCGAGGCGCTCCGAGGATGCCTGCTCCAGTGCCTTGAGGTCGTCCAGCGCCTGGCCGGAGACGTCCCGGATCTGACCGCGGGCGCGCAGGGTCTGGTTGACCGTCAGCTCGGACGGGGTGCCGTCCGGCAGCAGGCCGGGGACGTCCACCGCGTTGTGCCGGGCGTAGACGCCGGGGGCGGGCAGCGGCGGGAGCTGGACGCCGCCCCGCACGCGCCGGTCGGCGAGCTCGCGCTGCGTGGCGGCCCGCTCGGTGCGCTCGCGGTGGGTGAGCACCATCGCGCCGACGGCGGCGGTGATCAGCAGTGCGCCGGTGAGCTCGAAGGCGAAGACGTACTTGGTGAAGATCAGCTGGGCCAGTCCCTCGACGTGGCCGCCGGAGTTGACCCGGCCGAGCCCGTTGAAGTGGGTGATCCCGGCGTTGCCGATGCCGGCGATCAGCAGGGTGCCGAAGCCGAGTCCGCACAGGGCGGCCAGCCAGCGCTGCCCCTTGATGGTCTCCGTCAGGGAGTCCGCGGCGGTGACGCCGACGAGCATGACCACGAAGAGGAAGAGCATCATGATCGCGCCGGTGTAGACGACGATCTGGACGACGCCCAGGAAATACGCCCCGTTGGCGAGGTAGAAGACCGCCAGGATGATCATCGTCCCGGCCAGGCTCAGCGCACTGTGGACGGCCTTCTTCATCAGGATCGTGGCCAGCGCGCCGATGACGGCGACGGTGCCGAGGATCCAGAACTGCACGGCCTCACCGGTGGAGGTGAGCGAGGTGGCCGCAGCGGCGATCGTGCTCATGCCCCCACCTCCTCGGATTCGTCCGCCGCCGTCTCGCCCTTGGACACCGCGACCTGCCGGACCGTGCCCGGGGCGGCGCCCGTCACCAGTCCGCGGTAGTAGTCCGTGTCGTCCGCGCCGGGGAAGATCGAGTGCGGTGCCTCGACCATGCCCTCGGTGAGGCCGGAGAGCAGCTGCTCCTTGGTGTAGATGAGCGCTTCGCGGCTGGAGTCGGCCAGTTCGAACTCGTTCGTCATGGTCAGCGCCCGCGTCGGGCACGCCTCGACGCACAGCCCGCACAGGATGCAGCGGGCGTAGTTGATCTGGTAGACGGCGCCGTACCGCTCACCCGGGGAGTAGCGCTCCTCCTCGGTGTTGTCCGCGCCCTCCACGTAGATCGCGTCGGCGGGACAGGCCCAGGCGCACAGTTCGCACCCGATGCACTTCTCCAGACCGTCCGGGTGCCGGTTGAGCTGATGCCGTCCGTGGAAGCGCGGAGCGGTGGTCTTCCGCTGCTCCGGGTACTGCTCGGTGAGGCGCTTCTTGAACATGGCCTTGAAGGTCACGCCGAAGCCCGCCACCGGGTTCTGCCACTTGTCGTCGGACATCTCTCAAGCCTCCTCTCGGTCACTGTCGGAATGCGTCCCGCCGCTGACGATCAGCTCCCGATCGCCGCGGGACCTCCGGCGCGGTACGGGTGCCAGGTGCTGGCCGGGCTTGGGCGGTACGGGGAACCCGCCCGCCATCGGGTCGAAGGGCTCGGCGTCGTGCACGGCCTCCTGGGCCGCCGCCTTCTCCCGCTTGTCGCGGAACAGGTCCACGACGAAGGAGAGGAGCAGGATCGCCACGACGGCGCCGCCGACGTAGAGGACGATCTCGCTGAAGTCATACGCCTCGTTGCGCAGGGCGCGGACGGTGGCCACCAGCATCAGCCAGACCAGCGAGACCGGGATCAGGACCTTCCAGCCGAGCTTCATCAGCTGGTCGTAGCGCACGCGGGGCAGCGTGCCGCGGAGCCAGATGAAGAAGAAGAGGAGGAGCTGCACCTTGAGGACGAACCAGAGCATCGGCCACCAGCCGTGGTTCGCGCCCTCCCAGTAGGTGGAGATCGGCGCCGGGGCCCGCCAGCCGCCCAGGAAGAGGGTGACCGAGACCGCCGAGACGGTGACCATGTTGACGTACTCGGCCAGCATGAACAGCGCGAACTTGATGGAGGAGTACTCGGTATTGAAGCCGCCGACGAGGTCGCCCTCGGACTCCGGCATGTCGAAGGGGGCGCGGTTCGTCTCGCCGACCATCGTGATCACGTAGATGATGAAGGAGACCGGCAGCAGGATGATGTACCAGCGGTCCGCCTGGGCTTCCACGATCGCCGAGGTCGACATCGATCCGGAGTAGAGGAAGACCGAGGCGAAGGCCGCGCCCATCGCGATCTCGTACGAGATCATCTGCGCGCAGGAGCGCAGGCCGCCGAGGAGCGGGTAGGTCGAACCGGAGGACCAGCCGGCGAGGACGATGCCGTAGATGCCGACCGAGGCCACCGCGAGGATGTAGAGCATCGCGATGGGCAGGTCGGTCAGCTGCATCGTGGTGCGCTGGCCGAAGATGGAGACCTCGTTGCCCGCGGGCCCGAAGGGGATCACCGCGATGGCCATGAAGGCCGGGATCGCCGCGATGATCGGGGCCAGGACGTAGACGACCTTGTCGGCCCGCTTGACGATCAGGTCTTCCTTCAGCATCAGCTTCACGCCGTCGGCGAGCGACTGGAGCATGCCCCAGGGGCCGTGCCGGTTGGGGCCGATGCGCAGCTGCATCCAGGCGACGACCTTGCGCTCCCACACGATGGAGAACAGCACGGTCACCATCAGGAAGGCGAAGCAGAACACCGCCTTGACGACGACGAGCCACCACACGTCGCGGCCGAAGAGGGAGAGGTCCTCCGCGGCGATCTGTACCGCGTTCACGCGTCCACCTCCGCAGTGCTGGCGCCCGCGCCGGCCGGGGTCGCCGGGCCGATGCGCACGAGGGTGCCCGGGCGGGCGCCGGTGTCGGCGAGTACGCCGGATCCGGTGGAGTTCAGCGGGAGCCAGACCACCCGGTCGGGCATCTCGGTGATCCGCAGCGGCAGTTCCACGGTTCCGGCGGGGCCGGTGACCGCGAGGACGTCGCCGCTCTTGACGCCGGTCTCGGCGGCCGTGGCCGCGGACAGCCGGGCGCTCGCCTCGTGCCGGGTGCCGGCCAGGGCGTCGTCGCCGTCCTGGAGGCGGCCCTGGTCGAGGAGGAGCCGGTGGCCCGCGAGGACCGCCTCGCCCGCTCCGGGGCGGGGCAGCGGCTCCGGGCCGGTGGACTGCTCGGAGGCGAGCGCCCCCTCCCACGGGCCGAGCCGCTCCAGCTCCCTGCGTACGGCGTGTACGTCGGGCAGGGCGATCGGCCGGTCGGCCGCGTCGGCCAGCATGTGCAGCACGCGGGAGTCGGCGGGGGCGAGGCGCCGGGTCATCTGCTCGGGCTTGAGGGCGGCCTCGAACGGCCGGACCCTGCCTTCCCAGTTGACGAACGCGCCCGGCTTCTCGACGACCGCGGCGACCGGGAACACCACGTCCGCGTGGTCGGTGACCTCGCTGGGCCGCAGTTCCAGGGAGACCACGAACGCCTCCTGGAGCGCGGTGCGCGCGCGGGCCGGGTCGGGCAGGTCGGCGACCTCCACGCCCGCGACCAGCAGGGCGGACAGTTCGCGCGTGGCCGCGGCCTCGATGATCTGGCCGGTGTCGCGGCCGTAGCGGTGCGGGAGTTCGTCCAGGCCCCAGGCGGTGGCGACCTCGCCGCGGGCCCGCGGGTCGGTGGCCGGGCGGCCGCCGGGCAGCAGGGACGGCAGCGCGCCCGCCTCGACGGCGGCCCGCTCCCCGGCCCGGCGCGGGATCCACACGAGCTTGGCGCCGGTGGCGTTGGCGGCCCGTACGGCGGCGGTCAGCGCGCCCGGAACACCGGCGAGGCGCTCCCCGACGACGATGACGGCGCCGGGCTCGCGCAGCGCGTCGGCGGCGGTGGAGCCGCCGGCCTCCAGCCCGCCGCGGGTGGCCAGGGCGTCGAGCCACGCGGGTTCGGTGCCGGGGGCGGCGGCCAGCAGGGTGCCGCCCGCCTTGGCCAGGCCCCGGGTGGCGAAGGGGGCGAGGGCGAAGGTCCGCTGCTTGTGCTTGCGGTGGGCCTTGCGCAGCCGGAGGAAGACGCCGGGGGCCTCCTCCTCGGCCTCGATGCCGGCCAGCAGCACCGCGGGCGCCGCCTCCAGCGAGGCGTACGTGACGCCGGTGCCGTCGAGGTCCTTGCCGGTGCCGGCGACGGAGGCGGCCAGGAACTCGGCCTCCTCGGCGCTGTGCACGCGGGCCCGGAAGTCGATGTCGTTGGTGTCGAGCACCACCCGCGCGAACTTGGCGTACGCGTAGGCGTCCTCGACGGTGAGCCGGCCGCCGGTCAGCACGCCGGCCCGGCCGCGCGCCCCGGCCAGCCCGTTCGCCGCGGCCTCCAGCGCCTCGGGCCAGCTCGCCGGGGCCAGGATGCCGTCGGTGCCGCGGACCAGCGGGGTGGTGAGCCGGTCCGGGCGCTGGGCGTAGCGGAACCCGAAGCGGCCCTTGTCGCAGATCCACTCCTCGTTGACCTCGGGGTCCTCGGCGGCCAGGCGGCGCAGCACCTTGCCGCGCCGGTGGTCGGTCCGGGTCGCGCAGCCGCCCGCGCAGTGCTCGCACACGCTCGGGGAGGAGACGAGGTCGAACGGGCGGGAGCGGAACCGGTAGGCGGCCGAGGTCAGCGCGCCGACGGGGCAGATCTGGATGGTGTTGCCGGAGAAGTACGACTCGAACGGGTCGTCCTCGCCGGTGCCGACCTGCTGGAGCGCGCCGCGTTCCAGCAGCTCGATCATCGGGTCGCCGGCGATCTCGTTGGAGAAGCGGGTGCAGCGCGCGCACAGTACGCAGCGCTCGCGGTCCAGCAGCACCTGGGTGGAGATCGGGACGGGCTTCTCGTAGGTGCGCTTGCGGCCCTCGAAGCGGGACTCGGCGTTGCCGTGGGACATCGCCTGGTTCTGCAGCGGGCACTCGCCGCCCTTGTCGCAGACCGGGCAGTCCAGCGGGTGGTTGATGAGCAGCAGCTCCATCACCCCGCGCTGGGCCTTGTCGGCGACCTCCGACGTCAGCTGCGTCTTGACGACCATGCCGTCGGTGCAGGTGATGGTGCAGGAGGCCATCGGCTTGCGCTGGCCCTCGACCTCGACGATGCACTGGCGGCAGGCGCCGGCCGGGGAGAGGAGGGGGTGGTCGCAGAACCGGGGGATCTCGATGCCGAGCTGTTCGGCGGCCCGGATCACCAGGGTGCCCTTGGGCACCGACAGCTCGACGCCGTCGATGGTCAGCGACACCCGGTTCTCCGGGGGTACGGCGGCCTCCCCGCCACCGGCCGGCGCGTTGGTGGTGATGGTCATGCGTTCACCTCCGTGTCAGCCCAGAGGGTCGACTTCTTGGGGTCGAAGGGGCAGCCCTTGCCCGTGATGTGCTGCTCGTACTCCTCGCGGAAGTACTTGAGCGAGGAGAAGATCGGGCTGGCCGCACCGTCGCCGAGGGCGCAGAAGGACTTGCCGTTGATGTTGTCGGCGATGTCGTTCAGCTTGTCGAGGTCGGACATGACGCCCTTGCCGGTCTCGATGTCGCGCAGCAGCTGGACCAGCCAGTACGTGCCCTCCCGGCAGGGGGTGCACTTGCCGCAGGACTCGTGGGCGTAGAACTCGGTCCACCGGGTGACGGCCCGCACCACACAGGTGGTCTCGTCGAAGCACTGGAGCGCCTTGGTGCCGAGCATCGAGCCGGCCGCGCCGACTCCCTCGTAGTCGAGGGGCACGTCGAGGTGCTCGTCCGTGAACATCGGGGTGGAGGAGCCGCCCGGGGTCCAGAACTTCAGCCGGTGCCCCGGGCGCATCCCGCCGCTCATGTCGAGCAGCTGGCGCAGGGTGATGCCGAGCGGGGCCTCGTACTGGCCGGGGCCGGAGACGTGGCCGGAGAGCGAGTAGAGCGTGAAGCCGGGGGACTTCTCCGTCCCCATCGCCTTGAACCAGTCCTTGCCGTTGTTCAGGATCGCGGGCACCGAGGCGATGGACTCGACGTTGTTGACGACGGTGGGGCACGCGTAGAGCCCCTCGACGGCCGGGAAGGGCGGCCGCAGCCGGGGCTGTCCGCGCCGGCCTTCGAGGGAGTCGAGCAGCGCCGTCTCCTCGCCGCAGATGTACGCGCCCGCCCCGGCGTGCACCGTGATGTCGAGGTCGAGCCCGCTGCCGAGGATGTCTTTCCCGAGGTATCCGGCCTCGTACGCCTCGCGCACGGCCTCGTGCAGGCGCCGCAGGACGGGGACGACCTCGCCGCGCAGATAGATGAAGGCGTGCGCCGAGCGGATCGCGTAGCAGGCGATGATCATTCCCTCGATGAGGGAGTGCGGGTTGGCGAAGAGGAGCGGGATGTCCTTGCAGGTGCCCGGCTCCGACTCGTCCGCGTTCACGACGAGGTAGTGCGGCTTGCCGTCGCCCTGCGGGATGAACTGCCACTTCATCCCGGTGGGGAAGCCCGCGCCGCCGCGGCCGCGCAGGCCGGAGTCCTTCACGTAGGCGATCAGGTCGTCGGGGGTCATCGCGAGTGCCTTGCGCAGGCCCTCGTACCCCTCGTGGCGCCGGTAGGTCGCCAGTGTCCACGACTGCGGGTCGTCCCAGAACGCCGACAGGACGGGCGCCAGGAGCTTCTCCGGGCTGCCGCTTCCCCCGGCCTCCGGCGGGGAGGTCTCCCCGCGGCTTTCCTTCGGAGTGGACACGGTCATCACTCCCCTCCCTGGGTGGTGGTCTCGCCACGGGGGTGCACGATCGAGGTGTGCGGGCTCTCGCCGCGGGCGATGCGCAGTCCGATGAGGGAGGCGTGGCCGGCGCCGCCGGTGGCCTCGACCGCGCCCTCGCGCTCGTCCGGGAAGCCGGCCAGGATGCGGGCCGTCTCCTTGTACGTGCACAGCGGCGCGCCCCGGGTCGGCTCGACCGGGCGGCCGGCCAGCAGGTCGTCGACCATGGCCTTGGCGGACTCGGGGGTCTGGTTGTCGAAGAACTCCCAGTTCACCATCACGACGGGGGCGAAGTCGCAGGCCGCGTTGCACTCGATGTGTTCGAGGGTGACCTTGCCGTCGGGGGTGGTCTCGTTGTTGCCGACCCCGAGGTGTTCCTTCAGCTCGTCGAAGATGGCGTCGCCGCCCATCACCGCGCACAGGGTGTTCGTACAGACGCCGACCTGGTAGTCGCCGGAGGGCTTGCGCCGGTACATCGTGTAGAAGGTGGCCACGGCGGTGACCTCGGCGGTGGTCAGGCCCAGCACGTCGGCGCAGAAGCGGATGCCGGTGCGCGAGACGTAGCCCTCCTGCGACTGGATGAGGTGCAGCAGGGGCAGCAGCGCGCTGCGGCTGTCGGGGTAGCGCGCGATGACCTCGGCGGCGTCCGCCGCGAGCCGCTCGCGCACCTCGGCCGGATAGTCGGGGGCGGGCAGCTGCGGCATGCCCAGTTGGATGTCGGTCATCGGTCGACGCCTCCCATCACGGGGTCGATGGAGGCGACGGCGACGATGACGTCGGCGACCTGGCCGCCTTCGCACATCGCGGCCATGGCCTGAAGGTTGGTGAAGGACGGGTCGCGGAAGTGGACCCGGTAGGGGCGGGTGCCGCCGTCGGAGACGACGTGGACGCCGAGTTCGCCCTTGGGCGATTCGACGGCCGCGTACGCCTGCCCGGCGGGGACGCGGAAGCCCTCGGTCACCAGCTTGAAGTGGTGGATGAGGGCCTCCATGGAGGTGCCCATGATGTTCTTGATGTGGTCGAGCGAGTTGCCGAGCCCGTCGGGGCCCATGGCGAGCTGCGCCGGCCAGGCGATCTTCTTGTCGGCGACCATGACCGGCCCCGGCTCCAGCCGGTCCAGACACTGCTCGACGATCCGCAGCGACTGGCGCATCTCCTCCAGGCGGATCAGGAACCGCCCGTACGAGTCGCAGGTCTCGGTGGTCGGGACGTCGAATTCGTAGCTCTCGTATCCGCAGTACGGGTCCGACTTGCGCAGGTCGTGCGGCAGGCCGGCGGAGCGCAGCACCGGGCCGGTGGCGCCGAGCGCCATGGCGCCGGTGAGGTCGAGGTAGCCGACGTCCTGCATGCGGGCCTTGAAGATGGGGTTGCCGGTGGCGAGCTTGTCGTACTCCGGCAGGTTCTTCTTCATGGTCTTGACGAACTCGCGCAGCTGGTCGACCGCGCCCGGGGGCAGGTCCTGGGCGAGGCCGCCGGGGCGGACGAACGCGTGGTTCATGCGCAGGCCGGTGATCAGCTCGAAGACGTCCAGGATCAGCTCGCGGTCGCGGAAGCCGTAGATCATGATCGTGGTCGCGCCCAGCTCCATGCCGCCGGTGGCAATGCACACCAGGTGGGAGGAGAGCCGGTTGAGCTCCATCAGCAGGACGCGGATGACGGTGGCGCGGTCCGGGATCTGGTCGGTGATCCCGAGGAGCTTCTCGACGGCGAGGCAGTAGGCCGTCTCGTTGAAGAACGGCGTCAGGTAGTCCATGCGCGTCACGAAGGTGGTGCCCTGCGTCCAGTTCCGGTATTCGAGGTTCTTCTCGATGCCGGTGTGCAGGTAGCCGATGCCGCAGCGGGCCTCGGTGACCGTCTCGCCGTCGATCTCCAGGATCAGGCGGAGCACTCCGTGGGTGGACGGGTGCTGGGGGCCCATGTTGACGACGATCCGCTCGTCGTCCGCGCGGGCCGCCGACTGGACGATCTCGTCCCAGTCGCCGCCGGTGACGGTGTAGACGGGGCCTTCGGTGGTCTCCCGGGAGGAGGCGTGTGAAGTGGACATCAGCTGTACGACCTCCGCTGGTCGGGAGCCGGGATCTGGGCGCCCTTGTACTCGACGGCGATGCCGCCGAGCGGGTAGTCCTTGCGCTGCGGGAAGCCCTGCCAGTCGTCCGGCATCATGATCCGCGTGAGGGCGGGGTGCCCGTCGAAGACCAGGCCGAAGAAGTCGTAGGTCTCGCGCTCGTGCCAGTCGTTGGTCGGGTAGACCGCGACCAGCGAGGGAACGTGCGGGTCGCTGTCCGGGACCGACACCTCCAGCCGCAGGATCCGTCCGTGGGTGAGCGAGCGCAGGTGGTAGACGGCGTGCAGCTCGCGCCCCTTGTCGCCGGGGAAGTGCACCCCGGAGACGCCGGTGCAGAGCTCGAAGCGCAGCGCCGGGTCGTCGCGCAGGGTGCGCGCGACGCGGACGAGGTGCTCGCGGGCGATGTGGAAGGTCAGCTCGCCCCGGTCGACCACCGTCTTCTCGACGGCGTTCCCGGGGAGCACGTCCTGCTCCTCCAGGGCCCCTTCGAGCTCGTCGGCGACCTCGTCGAAGTACGAGCCGTACGGGCGGCTGCTCGCGCCGGGCAGGGCCACGGTGCGGACCAGGCCGCCGTAGCCGCTGGTGTCGCCGCCGGCCGCCGCCCCGAACATGCCCGTGCGGACGCCGATGACCTCGGGGCCCTGCGCCCGCGGAGCGGGGAGGTTGCTGCCGTTCTCCGGCTCTTGGCTCTCGCTCACCGGAGCAGCCCCTTCATCTCGATGGTGGGGAGTGCCTTGAGGGCCGCCTCCTCCGCCTCGCGGGCGGCCTCTTCCCGGTTCACGCCGAGCTTGGAGCCCTGGATCTTCTGGTGGAGCTTGAGGATCGCGTCCAACAGCATCTCGGGGCGCGGCGGGCAGCCGGGCAGGTAGATGTCCACCGGGACGATGTGGTCGACGCCCTGGACGATGGCGTAGTTGTTGAACATTCCGCCCGAGGATGCGCAAACCCCCATGGAGATGACCCATTTGGGAGCGGGCATCTGGTCGTACACCTGCCGCAGCACGGGCGCCATCTTCTGGCTGACCCGGCCGGCCACGATCATCAGGTCGGCCTGGCGCGGAGAGCCGCGGAAGACCTCCATGCCGAAGCGGGCCAGGTCGTACCGGCCCGCTCCGGTGGTCATCATCTCGATGGCGCAGCAGGCGAGGCCGAAGGTCGCGGGGAAGACGGATGACTTGCGCACCCATCCCGCGGCCTGTTCGACGGTGGTCAGCAGAAAGCCGCTCGGCAGCTTCTCTTCCAGTCCCATGGAAACCTCAGCCCCTCAGTCCCATTCCAGGCCGCCGCGGCGCCAGACGTAGGCGTAGGCGACGAAGACGGTGAGCACGAAGAGCAGCATCTCCACGAGCCCGAAGATCCCCAGGGAGTCGAAGGTGACGGCCCAGGGGTAGAGGAAGACAACCTCGATGTCGAAGACGATGAAGAGCATCGCCGTCAGGTAGTACTTGATGGGGAAGCGGCCGCCGCCGGCCGGCATCGGAGTCGGCTCGATGCCGCACTCATACGCTTCGAGCTTTGCCCGGTTGTACCGTTTTGGACCGATCAGCGTGGCCATGACCACGGAGAAGATCGCAAACCCTGCGCCGAGGGCGCCGAGCACGAGGATGGGCGCGTACGCATTCACGCTCCTCGCTCCTTCCAGTCGTCCTTGACCGTTGGACCGCCGTACCGGCCGGGAGTACCGCCCAGCGGTGGGCTGGGGGCGTGACCCGCCTCGCGAAGATCGTGTACATGTGAGGCAGTTCACAAGCCGGACTGCTGCGCATCCTATGCCTGCCTCTCTGTGATCTGCGACACGGGTTGCAACAACGAGTTTGTGATCTCCACCACCTGACGAACGATCATGAAGTCGGATGAGCGGTGATCTTCATACGCGAAGCATCCGGACGGTTACGAATGGTGACATCCATCATCGTTACCGCAGGTAGGGAGCATGGCTCCTCTATCAAGTGTGCCCCCTACAGGCAAATTGGCACCGGTGCGGATCAAGTGCTATCGGCATCTCGCCTACTCCGACCGGGGGACCGCTCACGTACGGAGGTGGACGCGGGGAAGAAGGCGGGCATAAAGGGCAGCCGCCCACGTGCATCCGTTCACGAGCCGCGCGACACCTTCACAGCCGGGTCACAACGGGGCCACGGCGTCCGCACAGCACGAGGTCACTGTGACCTGCGTCACGGTGAATTGGTGCTTCCGAAACGGGGCTTGGCCAACTGTCCGACGAAATGGTAGGCCGAGGATCAATTCGGACTTAATACAGAAACGACATGATCACAGGGTTGTGACGGTGTGTCCGATTAGCCCGTTACCGCGTCAATAAGAGGGCCGACGCGCCCGGTTAGCCCGCTTCGCGCGCAACTGTGGCGCAGACCACGTTTCTTGAAGCGAACCCTGACGCCCTGATAGCGCTTGTCCTCATGTCCCACACCGCTCACATACCCAGCCACCGGAAGCCCCGCCGCAGCGCCTCGAAGCTCGCGGTCCGCGCCGGAGTAGCCGGTGGCGTCCTCAGCACCCTGGCCATGGCCGGAACCGCGAGCGCGTCCCCGACCGCAGAGCCCGTGGCCGAGACGACGCTCGAGATGCCGGTCCTCGACCTGGACCTCGGCGCCGAGGTCTCCTCCGCCGTCACCACCGCCGCCGAGAACACCCGCCTGGCCGCCGTCGAGGGCGAACTGACCGCCCAGGAGGAGAGCGCCCGCACCGGCGCCGCCGCCGAGGCGAAGAAGGCCAAGGAGGACGCCCAGCAGAAGGCCGACTCCGAGAAGAAGGCGAAGGAGGAGGCCGACCGCAAGGAAGCGGCCGAGCGCGCCAACCGCAGCTCCGCCCGCACCGCGCTGGCCACCGCCTCGGCGCCCGCCTCCGCCGCCGGCTCCGACACGGGCTCGAAGTCCTCCTCGGGCTCCGGCAAGAGCACCGCCCCCTCCCAGGGCACGGGCACCGTCACCGCCCCGGCCACCGGCTCCGCCGCGGCCATCGTGAACTTCGCCCGCGCCCAGGTCGGCAAGGCGTACGTGCTCGGCGGCACCGGCCCGTCCTCGTACGACTGCTCCGGTCTCGTCCGGGCCGCCTACCGCCAGGCCGGCATCACCCTGCCGCGCATGTCCCAGGACCAGTCCTCGTTCGGCACCTCGGTGTCCCTGAGTGCCCTTCAGGCGGGCGACATCCTGTACTGGGGCTCCAAGGGCAACGCCTACCACGTCGCCGTCTACGTGGGCGGCGGCAAGTTCGTCGGTGCGCAGAACCCCAGCACCGGCATCGTCGAGCGCTCCCTGAACTACGACAAGCCGACGGGCGCCGTGCGCGTCCTCTGAGCCGTCCTCCGGTCTCCGGAGCGTCAGGAAGGGCCGGTGCTCCCCCGCTCGGGGGTGGAGCACCGGCCCTTCGGCGTGCCTCAGGGCACGGAGGCGGCCAGCTTGAAGCGGGCCTCGCGCTGGCGCCCGTAGAGCGCCAGCGTCTCGGCGTGCTCCTCGACGAGCCGCTCCTGGTACGCCTTCTCGGCCGCGGCCCAGACGCCGACCAGGTTCACCTCGCTCTTGCACGCCACGTCGGCCCTGGCGGCCATGACGGCCCGCGGACCGCCCTTGTCGTCCGCCAGCCCGGCCTCCTCCACGACGTCGTACGGCGTACGGATCCCCCCGTACCCGGACTTCTCCATGCAAGCCGACCACGCCCCGAGCACGGCGACGACGCGGGAGTCCCGCCTGGACCGCTCGTGGGCCTCCGAGGCCAGGCCGAAGGCGAAGAGCAGGTCCACGCTGTCCTTGCCCGGGGCGTACAGCGTGCGGAACGCCTCCCGTCCGCAGCCGCCGGGCGGCACCTTCCGCCCGGCCGCCGTCACCCCGCTGTCCACCTGCGCGGCCTCCTCCTCCGAGGCCGCGTCGGGTGCCTGACCGTCCTGGGCGCCGCGCTGCGCGCCGTTCATGACGGCGTACGCGCTGTCGCTCAGCTGCGGGGCGGGCGGCTTGGGCGGCGCGCCCCGGCCGGCGGACTTGTCGTACCCGTGCGCGGCCGCGTGATCCGCGTCGGCCAGCCCGAAGAGGTACCGGTGCCGGTCCTCGGGATCCCCCTCCCCGGTGGCGGAGGCGGGGGCCGCCGCCTCCGGCCCCTCGTACGTGAACCCGTACCGCGCCATGCAGCGGGAGACCAGGGCCTGCTGGACCCGGCCCATGCGGATCCGCTCGGCTTCGGTGTCGGTGTACGCGTCCATGGGGAAGGACAGCGAGGCCGTGGCCGGGGCCACCTCGACGCGGCCGAGCGCGGGCTCGCCCCCCGCGGCGCCGCCCGGCCCGGAGCAGCCGGCCAGGAGGGCGGCCGTCAGCAGGACGGCCGGGGCCGCGGGCCGTCGTCGGCCGGCGGACCGCATCAGGGGTGCAGGGTGTAGGCGGCCGAACTGATCTTGTTCTTGAAGTTCGTCGAGGCGTTGCCCTCGTACTTCGACGGGATCTCCCCGACATTTCCGTCGAGGTCCTTGTCGGTCGCCACCCGCCAGGCGTAGACGTCCCGGTTCCGGTAGGACTCGGTATTGTCGTTCACACTCTTGTACATCCCATTGCACCCGCTTTTGAAGGCGTCTCCGGAGAAGTTCGTGTCCGTCGTATAAAGATCGAAGACACAACCCGCGCGCCCCGCCAGGTAGAAGAGGCCGAATTCCTGGTCCTCCAGGTTCCCGTCCCTTCCCATCGCCGCCGACGGCCCGGACCCGGCGAGGAGAATGGCGGCCGCCGAAACGGCGGCGACGCAGCCCGATGCCAGCTTTCCCACTGCTCGATTCATCACGCGTACCTCTCTGTTCGGATGGTGAGACGGGCGGCAAAGGGATTCTCCGCCCGGCCGGATTCAACGGGCCGGCGGATTACGGCGTCAAGCCGGAATCACGCCGTATGGGCGCGCAAGTCCCTTGTCCTGTAGGGGTGTTGCGCCGTTCCGGCCGAACTGACTATTCTCGCCCGGCGCATCCCCGTGCACCGTCCCGCATGGAGGCGCACCTTCCACTTCTACTGCCCCAAGGGAAGTCTCCGTGCGCGCACGCCATTTCGCTCCCCTGTTCCTCGTCTGCATTGCACTGGCGGCGTGTGGCGGCGGCAAAGAACCCCTGGCGAGCGACAGTCCGCCGCCCACCGCGGCGGAAATCGCGTACTACGACTGCCTGAAGAAGGAGGGCGTGGCTGTCGTGTACACCGATTACGGCGCGCCCCGCGAGGACAAGTCGAAGCCGTGGAACGAAGCCGCGCACACAACCTGCGCATCGCTGATTCCCCCGCCGCCTCCGCCGGTACAGGCCGGCCCCGAGGAACTCGCCGCGGCGCGGAAGGAATCCGCGTGCCTGCGCGCGGCGGGCGTCACCTGGTATCCGGACCCGAATCCGGTCACCGGCGACGTCGACGACAGCGGCGCGACCGCCGAGCAGTGGGCCACCCTCAAGCAGCTGCACATCGAGGCCCTGCGCACGTGCCGCCCCGACCGCTGACCGGGCGCCGCCCGGGGCCCTGCGAAGATGGCGGGGGCGCGCCCGGACCGTCGGACCGCCCCGACCCTGGAGGTGGTGGCCCCGTGAGCGCACGACCGCACGAGTACCCCCGCGGCGCCGACCCCACCGCCGTCCCGGCCGCGCTCGGGCTCGGCTTCCTCGCCGTCGGCGGCTGGCTGCTGGGCACCGCCCGCCCCTGGCAGAAGCCCGGGAGCGCGCTGTCCCTCGGCCTCGGCTGGAGCGCCTCGGCGGTGTTCCTGCTGTGCGGGCTGCTGCTGCTGGCCCGCTGCGTGCGGGCGGTGCACCGCGCCGGGGACGCCGCCGAGGGCCGGTAGGAAAGAGATCCGTGTCTCTCGCACAGTCATTGATCAAGGAAGTCGAGGAGCGCACCGGCAAGAACGGGTTCTCCTCCGTCGTGGCCGAAGCCCTGGAGGAATGGCTCGCCGCGCAGAAGCTCCGCGAAGTCGTGGCCGCTGACCGCAAGGCGTTCGGCCCGGTCTCCGCCGAAGCGCGGCGGCAGGCGGAACAGGAGTGGTGAGCAAGCGCCTCAAGATCAAGGCGAAGAGCGAGGGCACGCTCGTCCTGGACGCCCAAGGGCTTTCGCTGCACGTCGATGGCGACGAGGGGATGCGCGCGCGCATCGAGCTCGCTCAGCAGAGCGGCCGACGCGTGGCGCTGTCCGCACTGACGCCCTTGGAAGTGCGCCGAACCGGGGAGGCCGCCAAGCGACTCCAGTTCCCGCTCTCCCGGTTCGACGTGAAACCGGTCAACGACGCGGTGACGGACGCCGCGGCGAAGCTGCTGGACGCCTCGGGCCTTGACGGACACGCATGCCTCGTGGACGCGCTCGTGGTGGCCACGGCCGCGCTCTGCCCGCCCCCGGTGCTGCTCGTCACGTCCGACACCTCGCACATTCCGGCCCTGTGCAAGGCCGCCGAGGAGCTTCCCGGCTCACCGAAGGTGAAGATCGTCAACGTCTGAAGGCCGAACCGCCGCGGGTCCTGGCCGCTCGGCTCCCTGCCGAGCGGCCAGGTCGTGCACCATCAGGCTTTTGGAGCGACCTTCGAGAGCCCGTTGATGATGCGGTCCATCGCGTCGCCGCCCGTCGGGTCCGTCAGGTTGGCCAGCATCTTCAGCGTGAACCGCATCAGCACCGGGTGGGTCAGGCCGCGCTGGGTGGCGATCTTCATGACCTTCGGGTTGCCGATCAGCTTCACGAAGGCGCGGCCCAGCGTGTAGTAGCCGCCGTACGTCTCCTTGAGGACCTTCGGGTAGCTGTGCAGGGTGAGCTCGCGCAGCGCCGGGGTGGCGCGGGAGTGCGCCTGCACGATGACGTCGGCCGCGATCTGGCCCGACTCCATCGCGTAGGCGATGCCCTCGCCGTTGAACGGGTTGACGAGCCCGCCCGCGTCACCGACGAGCAGCAGGCCCTTGGTGTAGTGCGGCTGCCGGTTGAAGGCCATCGGCAGGGCCGCGCCGCGGATCGGCTGCGTCATGTTCTCGGGGGTGTAGCCCCAGTCCTCGGGCATGGACGCGCACCAGGCCTTGAGGACCTCGCGCCAGTCCAGCTCCTTGAACGCGGAGGAGGAGTTCAGGATGCCGAGGCCGACGTTGGAGGTGCCGTCGCCCATGCCGAAGATCCAGCCGTAGCCGGGCAGCAGCCGGTCCTGCGCGCCGCGCCGGTCCCACAGCTCCAGCCAGGACTCCAGGTAGTCGTCGTCGTGCCGGGGTGAGGTGAAGTACGTCCGCACGGCGACGCCCATGGGGCGGTCCTCGCGCCGGTGCAGGCCCATCGCGAGGGACAGCCGGGAGGAGTTGCCGTCGGCCGCGACGACCAGCGGGGCGCTGAAGGTGACCGGGGTCTTCTCCTCGCCGAGCTTCGCCTGCACGCCGGTGATGTGGCCGGTGCGCGGGTCGCGCACCGGCTCGCCGACGTTGCAGCGCTCGTAGAGCCGGGCGCCGGCCTTCTGGGCCTGGCGGGCCAGGGTCTCGTCGAAGTCGTCGCGCTTGCGCACGAGTCCGTAGTCCGGATAGGAGGCGAGTTCCGGCCAGTCCAGCTGGAGGCGCTGGCCGCCGCCGATGATCCGCAGGCCCTTGTTGCGCAGCCAGCCGGCCTCTTCGGAGATGTCGATGCCCATGGAGACCAGCTGCTTGGTGGCGCGCGGGGTCAGCCCGTCACCGCACACCTTCTCGCGGGGGAACGCGGTCTTCTCCAGGAGCAGGACGTCCAATCCGGCCTTGGCGAGGTAGTACGCGGTGGTCGAGCCGGCGGGCCCGGCCCCGACGACGATCACGTCCGCGGAGTGTTCGGAGAGGGGCTCGGTCACTGCGGGGTCTCCCGAAGGCTCGATAAAGGGTGCCCAACGGCACCGGACATGTGCAGTCTATGCAGCGAGAGAGATCGCGATCCGAAGGGTGCCTCCGATGACCACCTCGCCGACCCGGCCGCTTCCCGCCGTGCAGCTGCGCGTGCCCACCGACGAGGACGCCCGTGCCTGGCACCGGGTCTTCGACGACCCGGAGGTGATGGAGTTCCTCGGCGGGCCCGCCGAACTGTCCCTGTACGAGGAGTTCACCGCGCGCCAGCGCATGCACGACGCGCAGCTCGGCCACTGCCTGTGGACCCTGCTCGACACGGACGGCGCGGTGATCGGCTTCACCGGCGCGCAGCCGTGGCCCCGGGAGAAGGAGTGGGGGCCGGTCGGGGAGATCGAGATCGGCTGGCGGCTGGGCCGCGCCGCGTGGGGCAAGGGGTACGCGTACGCCGCCGCGCTGGCCACCGTGGAGCGGGTCCGCGCGGTGGGCGTCCCGCACGTCGTCGCGATGATCAGCGACGAGAACCAGCGGTCGATCGCGGTGGCGGAGCGGCTCGGCATGACCCTGGCGGAGCGGTTCCTGCTCCCGGGCGGCGTGCGCCACGGCCGCCGCTACGAGCTGACGCTGTCCGGGAGCTGACCGCGGCGTCCGGGGGCGCGGGTCCGCGGCGGCGGTCAGAAGACCGACAGGCCGGTCAGGGTCGTGAAGCGGTCCAGGGCCGCGACGCCCGCGACCGAGTTGCCCCGGTCGTCCAGCCCGGGGCTCCACACGGCGATGGTGCACTGTCCGGGGACCACCGCGACGATGCCGCCGCCGACCCCGCTCTTGCCGGGCAGCCCGACGCGGTAGGCGAACTCGCCCGCCGCGTCGTAGGTCCCGCAGGTCAGCATGACGGCGTTGATCTGCTTGGCCTCGCTGCGCGTCAGCAGCCGGGAGCCGTCGGCGCGCAGGCCGTGCCGGGCCAGGAAGCGGCCGGCGCGGGCCAGGTCGGCGCAGCTCATCTCGATGGAGCACTGCCAGAAGTAGTGCTCCAGCAGGGCGGGCACCGGGTTGTCGATGTTGCCGTACGAGGCCATGAAGTGCGCGACGGCGGCGTTGCGGTCGCCGTGCGCCTGCTCGGAGGCCGCGACCTCGGCGTCGAAGCCGACGTCGGGGTTGCCGCTCTCCTCCCTCAGGAAGCCGAGCAGTTCGCTGCTCGCGTCTCCGGTGAGGGTCTGGAGCCGGTCGGTGACGACGAGCGCCCCCGCGTTGATGAAGGGGTTGCGCGGGATGCCGTTCTCGTACTCCAGCTGCACGAGGGAGTTGAACGGGTTGCCGGACGGCTCCCGGCCCACCCGCTCCCACAGGCTGACGCCGCCCTCGGCCAGGGCGAGGGCGAGCGCGAAGACCTTGGTGATCGACTGGGTGGAGAAGGGGACCTGCCAGTCCCCCACCCCGAAGACGTTGCCGTCGAGGTCGACGATCGCCATCCCGAACCGCGCGGGGTCCACGGACGCGAGCGCCGGGATGTACTCGGCGGGCGTCCCGCTGCCGATCAGCGGGGCGATGTCCGCCGCGACCTGTTCCAGCAGCGTTTGGTAGTCCACGGCAGTGTCAGTCCTTGGTGCCGCGGTGCAGCGCGACGATCCCGCCGCTCAGGTTGCGCCAGGCGGCCTTCGACCAGCCGGCCTTCTGCAGCAGGGCGGCCAGCGCGGGCTGGTCGGGCCATTCCCGGATGGACTCGGCGAGGTACACGTACGCGTCGGGGTTGGAGGACACGGCGCGGGCCACGGGCGGGAGGGCCCGCATCAGGTACTCGGTGTACACCGTGCGGAAGGGCCCCCAGGTGGGCTGGGAGAACTCGCAGATGACGACCTTGCCGCCGGGCTTGGTCACCCGGTACAGCTCGCGCAGGGCGGCGTCGGTGTCCTGGACGTTGCGCAGGCCGAAGGAGATCGTCACGGTGTCGAAGGTGTCGTCCTTGAACGGCAGCTTCGTCGCGTCGCCCGCCGTCAGCGGCAGCCAGGGGTTGCGCTTCTTGCCCTCGCGGAGCATGCCGAGGGAGAAGTCGCAGGGGACGACGTACGCGCCGGCCGCGGCGAAGGGCAGCGAGGAGGTCGCGGTGCCCGCGGCGAGGTCGAGGACCTTCTGCCCGGGGCGCGCGGCGACCGCCTTGGCGACCTCCTTGCGCCACAGCCGGGCCTGGCCGAGCGAGAGGACGTCGTTGGTGAGGTCGTAGTTCGCCGCGACCCCGTCGAACATGGAGGCGACTTCGTGCGGCTGCTTGTCCAGGGAAGCCCTAGTCACTGGTGTTCGCCCCTCGGTGTGCGATGCGGATCGGCGGGTACGGGCCCATCCTCTCAGGCCGCGGCTCCCCCGGGCGCGGCGGCTCGGCCGGGGCGGCCGGGGCGGCCGGGTCGCGCGGGGCTCCCAGGTCACGCGGGGCCGCCGGGGCGGCACCCCGGTGTCCGGTCTCGGCGGCGGCCCTCCGGTATACCCACCCGATCCGGGTCCCAACCGCACAACTGGCCCGAAGGCCAGTTACGCCGATGCCCCGCGGCCGCGTTGACTGGCCGGGTGCGGCCCGGGTGAGGGTCACCTCCGGAGCGTGGCCCCGTGGCGGCCGGTCCGGCAGCGGCCGCCGAGCAAAGGGCTTCACGATGCCGGCAGGCCATTCCACCGGTCGCTCCTCCCTCAGCCCGCGCGCCAGGCGCCGGGCGCGGCGGCGGACGCGGCTGCGGCGTACGATCCTCGGCTCCGCGGCGCTCCTCGCGGTCTGCGCGACCGGCTACGCGCTGGTGCCCGGGGAGGATCCCGCCGAGGTCTCCGACAAGCCGGCGGCCGCCGCCCGGACGCCGGAGGCCGGTGAGAGCCCCGCGGACGGGCCCGGTGCGGCGGCTCCGCAGGGCGGCAAGGCGGCCCCCGTGCCCGAGCGTTCCCCCGCCGCCCCGTCGGCGAAGGCCCCGGTGGTGCCCAAGCCGTCCGTGTCGGCGTCGAGCGGCGCCTCGGCGACCCCGGCCGTCCCGGCCTCCGGCCCGGGCACCTTCAAGCCCTCCGCCGCCGCCGGGCAGCCCCAGGGCAAGGGGACCCCGCTGCGCTGGCGGATCGAGGTCGAGGAGAACAGCGGGATCGACCCGGACACGGCGGCCCGCTCCGTCGAGACGATCCTCGGCGACCCGCGCGGCTGGACCAGGGACCCGGCGTACGCCTTCCAGCTGGTCGGGGCGGGCCAGCCGGTCGACTTCACCGTCAAGATCGCCACGCCCACCACCACCGACCGGCTGTGCGAGGTGGTCACTCCCGAGCTGATCGGCGAGACCAACTGCCGGGCCGGGCACACCGTCGTGGTGAACCTCAAGCGCTGGCAGGAGGGATCACCGCAGTTCAACGGCCCGGTCGAGGAGTACCGCGCGCTCATCGTGAACCACGAGGTCGGGCACGAGATCGGCCGCGACCACGAGACCTGCCCGGGCCCCGGCCAGCCCGCTCCGGCGATGATGCAGCAGATCAAGGGGCTCCTGGGCTGTACGGCCAATGCCTGGCCGTACAGTGCGGACGGAACTTATCTGTCGGGCCCGAGCGTCCCATAACCGGGAGGGCCGGCCATCGGATGGGCCGGCCGGGGGCCGAGGAGTGGAAACCGTGCGCGTCGTCAGCTTCAGCGTCCCCGCGTGGTTCCCCCCGCAGGGGGAGCCGGCCCGGCCCCGGGTCCAGCTGACCGAGCAGGAGTCGGCCGTGTTCCTGTGCCTGGCCACCGGCGCGTCCAACGCCGAACTCGCGGTCGAGCTGCGGCTGTCCGTCAGCACGGTCAAGTTCCACGTGGTGAACATCCGGGCGAAGCTGGGCGGGATCAGCCGGCTCCAGGTCTGCCTGCTGGCGGCCCTCGCCCGCGAGGACCCGCGCACGACCCTCCCGGACGCGGACCTCGCGGACGCGGACCTCGCGGACGCGGACCTCGCGGACGCGGACCTCGCGGACGCGGACCTCGCGGACGCGGACTTCCCGGACCTCACCACGGAGCCGGCCCGGAACCTCACCACGGCCCTCGCCCCCGATCACACGCCCGGCGGCCCGCTCAGCGGCGGCGGTGCAGCAGCCGTCCACCGATGACCGTGGCCACGCAGCTGGTCGCGCCCCGCTCCAGCAGCTCCGCCCGGTCCGCGGCCGCGAAGACCGCGAACCGGGCCGGGACGCCCGGCTCCAGCACCCCGTGGAACGCCTCCTCGACGGACGCCCGCCCGGCGAACGGGTCCAGGGACGCGGGAGCCGCGCCGGGCGCGGCCGCCGGGGGCAGGATCGTCAGCCCGGAGCGGACCACGGCCGTGCGCACCGCCGCGATCGTGAACCGGCCGGTGAGCGCCGTCACCCCGCGCGCGAGCAGCTTCTGCGTACCGCGCCGGGCACTGTGGCCCCACCGCGCCTCGGTCATCTTCAGCCCGGCCAGCGCGGCGTCGCCGGTGACCGGTTCCGCGCCGAGTTCGGCGACCTCGTACGGGTCGTCCGGGTAGTAGGTGCGCTCCAGCAGCTCGTCCGCGCCCCGTACCAGCAGCCCCGGGGTGAGCACCCCGGGCCAGCGCCGGCAGCGGGCGTGCGGGTACGCCGCGGCGAGCTCCGCGTACGCCCCCACGCGGGCGATCCGGTCCCCTTCGACGAGGACCGCGCCACCGGGCACCGGGGCGGAGCCCGGTCCGGTGACGAGGTGTTCGGCGGTGTGAAGCGTCAGCACGGCGGGGTCAGTTGGTCGAGATGAGCTTCAACTCGGGGTGCGCCGTGCCGCCTTCGAGGGCGGTGGACGAGATGTGCGAGACCACGCGGTCGTCGGCCGGGTCGTTCGCCGGGTCGTCGTGCACCAGCAGGTGTTCGTACGTGGTCGCGCGCTGCGCCGGGGTGCGGCCCGCCTTGCGGATCAGGTCGATGATCTCCTGGCGGTTGGAGCGGTGCTTGGCACCGGCCGAGGAGACGACGTTCTCCTCCAGCATGATCGAGCCGAGGTCGTCGGCGCCGTAGTGCAGCGAGAGCTGGCCCGCCTCCTTGCCCACGGTCAGCCAGGAGCCCTGGATGTGGGCGATGTTGTCGAGGAAGAGGCGCGCGATGGCGATCATGCGAAGGTACTCGAAGATCGTCGCCTGGGTGCGGCCCTTGAGCTTGTTGTTCTCGGGCTGGTAGGTGTACGGGATGAAAGCGCGGAAGCCGCCCGTACGGTCCTGGGTGTCCCGGATCATCGCGATGTGCTCGATGCGCTCGGCGTTGGTCTCGCCGGTGCCCATCAGCATGGTGGAGGTGGACTCCACGCCCAGCCGGTGGGCGATCTCCATGATCTCCAGCCAGCGCTCGCCGGACTCCTTGAGCGGCGCGATGGCCGTGCGCGGCCGCTCCGGCAGCAGCTCGGCGCCGGCGCCGGCGAAGGAGTCGAGGCCGGCCGCGTGGATGCGGGCGATGGCCTCCTCGGCGGAGACGCCGGAGATGCGGGCCATGTGCTCGACCTCGGACGCGCCGAGGGAGTGGATGACCAGCTGCGGGAAGTCCTTCTTGATGGCGGCGAAGTGCTCTTCGTAGTACTCGACGCCGTAGTCCGGGTGGTGCCCGCCCTGGAACATGATCTGGGTGCCGCCGAGTTCGACGGTCTCCGCGCAGCGGCGCAGGATGTCGTCGAGGTCGCGCGACCAGCCCTTCTTCTCGTCCTTGGGGGCCGCGTAGAAGGCACAGAACTTGCACGCGGTGACGCACACGTTCGTGTAGTTGATGTTCCGCTCGATGATGTACGTCGCGATGTGCTCGGTGCCGGCGTAGCGGCGGCGGCGCACCGCGTCGGCGGCCTGGCCGAGCGCGTGCAGCGGCGCGTGCCGGTAGAGGTCGAGCGCCTCTTCCTTGGTGATCCGGCCCCCCGCGGCGGCGCGGTCGAGGACAGACTGGAGAGCGGCCTGGTCGGTCACCGGTGCGTCACCTTTCGGCGGTGTGTCAAGGTCCGGACCGATCCAGCGTACGCCAGCGCCGCCGCGGGCCCGTCAGGGGCTTCGGGTGAGGTCTCCCTCGGGGTTTCCGGCCGCCTTGTCGCCCGACCTGTAGTGCAGCGTTCCGCCCGGGTTGAGGGTGAAGCGCTCGTCGGCGGAGCCGCCGGAGCAGATGCCGGGGGCCGGGTTGGGGCCCCCGGAGGTGTCCAGGACCAGGGAGCGGTCGGTGGCGGAGGCCAGCTTCCAGTCCCCGCCGCAGTCGGTGCCGAGGACCGGGACGACGGACTTGTCCCGGCCGACGACGCTGCCGGTCCGGCCGGCCCGGATGGTGATCTCGAACGCGACGGGTGCCCCCAGGTTGGTGGTGGCCGTGCCCTTCCACGTGCCGACGAGCTCCGGGGGGACGTCGTCGCGGGTGCCCGCGGGCGGCCCGCCGCTCGCCGTCGGGCCGGTGCTCCCGCCCGGGCCGCCGCTCGCGCGCGGGCTGGCCGGAGCACTGCCCGCCGGGACGGGCGTCCGGGAGGCCGAGGCACCGGTGTCGCCGGCCACGTCGCGGCCCCCGCCGTCGCCGCCGGGCAGCAGGCCGAGCCCGTACAGGCCGCCGGAGACCACCGCGAGGACGGCGGCCGCGGCGAGCACCACGGTGCAGCTGAACCGCCGTCCGGCGGCGGTCACGGTGACCTGCCGCCCCTCGGGCGCGCTCCGGGAGCCGGTGGAGCCCGGGGTGGGCCGTCCGTACGGGCCCGGTGTCGCCGGACGCGGCCCGGAGCCGGTCCCGGCCGGGCCGTGGGGGTAGCCGTACGAGGGGTCCGGCGCCCCGAAGCCGGCGCCGGGGGCGGCCGCGCCGCCGTAGGAGGGGGTGGTGAAGGGCACCGGTCCCGAGGGGTGTTCGGGAGCCGCCGCGTCCAGGTCGAGCAGGGCCACCGCGGCCCGGCTGGCCTCCTCGACGAGGAGCCCCGGGAGCCAGCCCGGGGTGCCCAGGGCGTCCCCGAGGGCCGCCGCCACGTCCCCGGGGGCGGGCCGGCCGGCGGCCGTCTTGGCCAGGCAGGCACCGATCAGGTCGCGGAGCTGTCCGGCGGGGACGTCGCCCAGCTCCGGCGGCTCGTGGACGACCTTGTAGAGGAGGGTGGCGGAGTTGTCCCCGGTGAACGGCGGCCGCCCGGTCGCCGCGAAGGCCAGTACCGCGCCGAGGGAGAAGACGTCGGCCGCGCCGGTGATCCCCTTGCCGAGGATCTGCTCGGGCGACATGTAGCCGGGCGAGCCGATGGAGACCCCGGTGGAGGTGAGGGAGGCCGTCCCGTCGGTGGCGCGGGCGATCCCGAAGTCGATGAGCCGCGGCCCGTCGAGGGTCAGCATCACGTTGGAGGGCTTCACGTCCCGGTGGACCAGGCCCAGCCCGTGTACGGCGACCAGGGCGCGGGCGAGCCCGGCGCCGATGGCCCGTACCGAGGTCTCGGGCAGCGGCCCGTACGAGGCGAGCGCCCGGTCCAGAGAGGGCCCGGCCACGTACCCGGTGGCCACCCACGGCACGGCCGCGCCGGGGTCCGCGTCCAGGACGGGCGCGGTCCACTCGCCGCCCACCCGCCGGGCGGCCTCGACCTCGCGGCGGAACCGGGCCCGGAACTCCTCGTCGGCGGCGAAGTGCGGGTGCACGATCTTCACGGCGACGGTCCGGCCGCCCGCGCTGCGCCCCAGGTAGACCCGGCCCATGCCACCCGCGCCAAGCCGGCCGAGCAGCCGGTACGCGCCGATGGTCCGCGGTTCGCCGGCTTCGAGCGGCTGCATCGCGTTCCCCTCCCCCGAGTTCCCGGGCCGGGCCTCCCGCACGGTCCGGCCCTCAGCACCTTAGGGCTTCGGGGGCGCGGCGGCCCGGGGTCCGGGCCTTCCCGCGGTGCCGCTCTTCTCCGGCCCGCATTCCCTTTTCGCATTCCCGCGGGGCGACCGTAATGCGAAAAGGGAGGGAATTCCCGGGAAAGAAGGCATTCGCCCGCTCCGCCTATGAAGGGACCATGGCGGGACTATCGCCGGACGGTGTTCAGCAACTCCACGGCGACATCCGCCGGGTAGCCCGTCGTCGGTCCGGTGCGCCGCGCGAATTCCCGCACTCCGGCCAACTGGTCGGGACCGAAGCGGAAGTCGAGGGTAGTGAAGTACCGCTCCAGGAGGTCGGCGTCGAATGCCTCCCAGCGGGCCGCCTGCTCGGCGACCTTGGTGACCTCCTCCAGGGACACGTCCCGGGAGGCGAGGAACGCTTCGTGGACCTTCTCGACGACGAGGGGCTCGCGGGCGAGGTAGTCCTTGCGGGCGGCCCAGACGGCGAAGACGAACGGCAGCCCGGTCCACTCCTTCCACATCTGCCCCAGGTCGTGCACGGCCAGGCCGAGCCGGGGGGCGTCGTGCAGGGAGGCGCGCAGAGCGGCGTCGCCGATCAGCACCGCGGCGTCGGCCTCCTGCATCATCAGCCCCAGGTCGGGGGGGCAGGTGTAGTAGTCGGGCCGGACCCCGTACTGCTCGGCGAGCAGCAGCTGAGCGAGGCGCACGGAGGTCCGGGAGGTCGAACCGAGCGCGACGCGGGCGCGGTCGAGCTGCTCCAGCGGCACCTGCGAGACGATCACGCAGGACATCACGGGACCGTCGCAGCCGACCGCGAGGTCGGGGAAGGCGACGAGCTGGTCGGCGTTGCGGAGGAACTCCACGAGGGTGATGGGGGCGATGTCGAGCTCGCCCGCGACGAGGCGCTCGCTCAGCTTCTCCGGGGTGTCCTTGGTCAGCTCCAGGTCCAGCAGCGTGCCGGTTCTGGCCAGCCCCCAGTAGAGGGGCAGGCAGTTCAGGAACTGAATGTGGCCGACGCGGGGCCGGCTGCGATAGACGTCCACATCGCGAGACTAGCCCCCCTCATCACGTCAGCGTTCCGGCGGGCCTCAAACGTCCGGGTGACGTGATCTTTCCCTCTGGTCCTGGCCCGAGGGTGCGTGCTAGGCTCGTCGCAAGTTGCAGTTTGGTTTCCCTTGCAGTACGAGGCCTGCGGAGAATGTGACCCGCAGGCTTTTGTAGTTTTCAGACTTCTTAGCAGGTTCTGGAGCAGGGCGACCCTTTGGCCCATAGGAGGGCTCATGGCTACCGGAACCGTCAAGTGGTTCAACGCTGAAAAGGGCTTCGGCTTCATCGCCCAGGACGGCGGCGGCCCGGATGTCTTCGTCCACTACTCCGCGATCAATGCCGCTGGCTTCCGCTCCCTGGAAGAGAACCAGACGGTGAACTTCGACGTCACGCAGGGTCCGAAGGGCCCGCAGGCGGAGAACGTCACCCCGGCCTAGTCGCCTGGGCCAACCTCATCGCGGTTGGAAGCAGTACCCAAGGAGCCCCGTCACCCTCTGCGCGAGCAGAGCGGCGGGGCTCCTGCCTTTCCCTCCCGGGTGGGGTCGCGGGCCCAGGCCGAGACCACCGGCGAGAGCTACGCCAAGGCGCAGGGCTTCGACCCGGTCGCCTTCGAAAGCTCG